>JASLDZ010000017.1 GCA_030151985.1 Caulobacteraceae bacterium
CAAGTTCGACCAGGCGCAGCTGCAGCGGGGCTACAAGGTCTACGCCGAGGTCTGCTCCAGCTGCCACTCGATGAAGCTGATGGCCTACCGCAACCTGGCCCAGCCGGGCGGCCCCTTCTACGACAAGAAGTACCCGATCCCCGCCCAGAGCCCCTACGCCAAGGCGTTGGCCGCCGCCGTGCAGGTGCCCGACATCGACCCCGACACCGGCGACGCCAACACCCGCCCCGGCACGCCGGCCGACCACTTCAAGTCGCCCTTCCCCAACGAGGCCGCCGCCCGCGCCGCCAACGGCGGCGCCCTGCCGCCTGACCTGTCGGTGATCGCCCGCGCCCGCGAGGGCGGGCCGGACTACATCCACAGCCTGCTCTCGGGCTACCGCGACGCCCCCGCCGGCCTCGAGGTGCCGGACGGGAAATACTACAACCCGTTCATGGCCGGAGACCTCTCCTCCTACTGGAAGGGACCCAAGGACAAGGTCCCGCCCGGCGGCTTCATCGCCATGCCCTTCCAGCTGATGCCCGACCGGGTGCAGTTCGACGACGGGACCAAGTCCACCACCGACCAGGAGGCCAAGGACGTCGCCGCCTTCCTCGCCTGGACCGCCGACCCCCACCAGACCGAGCGCAAGGAGACCGGAGTCGCGGTGCTGCTCTACCTCGCGGGCTTCGCCACGCTCCTGTTCTTCTCCTACAAGGCCATCTGGAAGACCGTCAGCCACTGAGGCTGCGGGCGGGCCGGACCCTCCCGCCCCTCGCGGCGTTCCGGCCGGGCGGGGAGGGAGGCGGAGATGAGCTGGACCATCGGCGTGGCGGCCGGGCTGACCGTCGCGCTCCTCCTCGCCGGGGGGCTCTCGACGCAGGTGGGCGCCTGGTACCGGGCGTTGCGCAAGCCCCGCTGGAACCCGCCCGACTGGCTGTTCGGCCCCGCCTGGACGGTGATCCTGGCCCTGGCCGCCTGGGCCGGCGTGCTCGCCTGGACCCACGCGCCGGACGACGCCGCCCGCTGGCGGATCGGCGGGCTCTACGCGGTCAACATGCTGCTCCACTTCCTGTGGAGCCCGCTGTTCTTCACCCTCAAGCGGCCCGACTGGGCGCTGGCCGAGGCGCCGCTGCTGTGGCTGTCGGTGCTGGCGCTGGTGGTCGGGCTCCGGCCCTATGCGCCGCTCGCGCCGTGGCTGCTGGCGCCCTACCTCGCCTGGGTGGCTTTCGCGATCGTGCTGAACGCAGTGATCGTGAAGTTGAACGGTCCCTTCGGACGCGAAACGGCGGCGGGGGCCTGAGCCCGCCGCCGCCGCCGCGCCCCCAGCCGGCCCGAACGCCGGCCAGGGATTGCTCGCGTGGAGCTACTCGCTGAAGGCGTAGTGGTGGATCACCGCCCAGGCGTGCCAGTCGTCGACCGCCGTGCCGGTCAGCAGGATGCCGATGCCTCCGGTCAGGGGCGTCAGCACCGCGAACCACCAGGCCCAGCGGTGGATCGACTCCGCCGTGGCGTTGAAGCCCATGGTCCAGCGCCAGAAGAGGGCGCCGCGCTCGAAGGCCGTGCCGCGGTCGGTGATCTGCTCCAGCTCCCGGTCGCCGCCGTAGCGGCTGATCGCTAGCACCGTCGCGGCGTGCATCGCGAACAGCAGCGTCGAGCCGTAGAGGAAGGCGATCGAGAGACAGTGGAAGGGGTCGTAGAAAAGGTTGCCGTAGCGGATCGAGAACGAGCCCACCCAGTCCAGGTGCGGGAAGATCCCGAACGGCACCGCCTCGCTCCAGCTGCCCATCAGCACCGGGCGGATGAAGCCCAACACCACCATCAGCCAGATCGCCGCCGCGAAGGCCCAGGCCACGTGCGTGCCCATGCCGAGCGCCCGCGCCCGCCGGTAGGTGCGCACCCACCAGAGCAGGACCGAGGTTGTCATGAAGAAGCCCGCCATCAGCCACCATCCGCCCTGGTCGAGCGGCGGCAGGATGTTCAGCCCCTGCTCGGGCGGCGGCGGCTGCAGCGACAGCCAGGGCAGCTGGCGCACGAACTGCACCGGGTCCCAGCCCACCGAGGCGAACATGTTGAGCCCGATGATCTCGAAGGCGATGAAGCCCGCGAAGAGCGATGCGACGCCCGTGAAGCCCAGGTGGATCGGCCCGAGCTGCGCGTTCCCCAGCCAGCCCAGGAAGCGGTTGAAGGTGACGCCGCGGGTGCGGGGCAGGTCGCCCACGGGGAGCGCCACGCCCATCTCGGGCGCTCCGCGCACCTGAACCTGGGTGAAGATGTTCTGATAACCGGACATTGCGGTTTTCCCTTCCTCACCCGGCCCAGATCGGCAGGTTGCGCCACCAGTTCCACCACTCGGGCCAGCCGAGCGACCAGACGGGGCCGGAGATCACGATGCAGACCGCGCTCCAGAACACCGCCGCCAGCGCCAGGAACAGGCCCAGCCGGTGGATGCCCAGCGTCCCGACCGAGTAGCCCATCACGTCGCGGAAGAAGGTGTCCTCGTGCTCGGGCGTCTTGACCGTCTCGCCCTTGGCCGGGTTGGCCGCCGAGAGGATCAGCCCGCCGTGCAGCGACAGCGCGAAGGTCGTCGCGAAGAAGAACGACACCGCGATCATGTGTGCGGGATTATAGTGGAAGTTCAGATACTTGTAGCCGGTGTTCGACACCCACTCCAGGTGGCTGAAGATGCCGTACGGGAAGGCGTGTCCCCAGGCGCCGAGCAGCACCGGCCGGATCACCTCCAGCGTGAAATAGGCGAAGATGGCGAAGCTGAAGGCGACCGGCACGTGCAGGCCGATGCCCAGCTTGCGGCTGATCTCCACCTCGCGCAGCGCCCAGGACACGAAGGCCCCCAGCGCGCAGACGGTGATCGCCTGCCACAGCCCGCCCTCGTTGAACGGCGCGAGCGCCAGGCCGTAGCTGATGTCCGGCGGCGAGATGTTGATGCGCCAGATGTTCCAGGTCGGCCCCTGCGAGGCGCCGTACACGATCAGGGCCGTGCCCAGGACCGCGAAGAAGGCCGAGGTCACGCCGAAGAAGCCGACGTAGAACGGGCCCACCCAGAAGTCGAAGAGGTCGCCGCCGATCAGCGTGCCCCCTCGCACCCGGTATTTCCGCTCGAAGCTCAGCAACGCCATCGTGGAGCCTCCCGCCCTCGATGCGGCGCGCTTTGGTGCGCGCCTCTTGGTTTCGGTGCGGTCGGCGGGCGGTTCCGGCCCGAAGGCCCTCGCCGCCCGCCGCCGTTTCGCGTCACCCCAGCCTGACGGGATCGCTCGTCGTCAGTTGGGCCGCCGCCGCCGGCTTCTTCATGGTCGGACCTTCGATCCAGTTGAACCGAGGCGTGCTGAGCAGGATGAAGTGGATCAGCAGAGCCAGGGTGAACAGGAAGACGAAGAGCCCGATCAAAGCACGCCGGGGGTCGAACAGTTGCCAAAGCCTCCACATGTCTTTTCTCCCTTATGCCAGGAACGACATGAGCGACTGATGGGCCAGCTTCACGTGATCGGTGAGCTCGGCGTACCCGTTGGGTCCGGGCAGCCAAGGCCGCCAGTTCCACACCAGGATGTGCGCCACGATCGCGATCAGCGTGAAGACGATGAAGCTCCCCATGAAGATCTTGTGGAACTCCTTCGCTTCGGCTTCCGTCAGTCCGGAAAGGCTTCCGGTGGCGATATCTCTATCCACCATTCGCGTCTCCTTACCTTCGAGTCGCCGCGCCGGAGCCTTGGAGAGCTCCGACCCGGCGACGCCGCCCGCCGCGGCGACGATCGCCGCGACGCATCCGGACCGGCTCGCGCCGCCCCGGACCCTGGATGGACACCGCGCCGCTTCCGGGCGCCGGGAGTCCGAAATCTTGGGAGGGAAGGGCGCTCATGCGGCTCTCCCTTCAGCCACCGCGGCCTGCGCGGCGCGCATGCGTGCGTCGGTGACTCGCGCCTCGCCTGCCAGTCGCGCGCTGCGCTCGGCCGCGTCGCGCAGCCGCTTGGCGGCGGAGATGCGCACCAGCACGGGCTGGGCCTCGACCATCTCGTCGAGAGAGGCCTTGGCGTCATCGTCCCAGGCCAGCTCGACGTGGCGACGGGCGGGCGTCGCCTCGACCTTGTCCATGGCGGAGGCGAGGGGAAGGATGTGGAAGAGCGCGTCGAACAGCGCGTTGCACACCTCCTGGATCAGGAAGGTCGCGCCGGAGTAGCCCATGAAGGGCGTGCCGGTGTGGCGGCGGATGATGGCGCCGGGGAAGCTGGCCGGGACGTAGGTGGCGCGCGAGCCCGCCTCGGCCATGTACATGCGCTCGTTGAAGCTGCCGAACATCACGAGCGGCGGGCTCTCGCGCACGAGCCGGCGCACCTCGTCGTTGTCCGACTTCTTCCCCGCCGTGCGGCTGACCGCGAAGGTGCAGGGCAGGCCGAGGTCACCCTCCAGGAAGTTGCGCACGCCCCGGGCGTAGGTCTCGTTGGCGACGATGGCGAAGCTGGCGGTGCCGAAGAAGTCCTGCGTCACGCTGCGCCACAGGTCCCACACGGGCTTGAGCGTGGTGTGCTTCTCGCGCTCGATGAACGGCTCGGGGTCGAGCCCGGTCAGCTCACCGAGCTTGCGCAGGAATAGGGTGGTCGACTCGACGCCGATGGGCGCCTGCAAGTAGGGCCGCTCCAGCGTCTCGCAGAGGTTGCGGCCGAACTCGCGGTAGAGGCAGACGTTGACCTCTGCGTCGCCCAGCTTGCGTACGTCGGCGATGTGGCTCCCCAGCGGGAAGACCATGTTCACCTGCGCCCCGATCCCCTCGATCAGGCGGCGGACCTCGGCGAGGTCGCTCGGCAGGTTGAACATGCCGTAGGTGGCGCCGACGATGTTGACCTTGGGCGCCTCGCCCTCGGCCCGCTCGCGGAGCTTTGGCGGTCCCTTCTTCGGGCCGAACTGGGTCCACAGCCAGGTCAGCGCCCGGTCGGCGCTCTGCCACTGGTCCTCGTCGATGGTGCGGGGCAGGAAGCGGGCGATGTTGGTGCCCTCGGGCGTCACGCCGCCGCCGATCATCTCGGCGATCGAGCCGGTGACCACCACGGCGGGCAGGTCGCGGTCGAGCGTTTTCCAGGCGCGCTTCATCGCGGCCTCGGTGCCCGTCTGCCCCAGCTCTTCCTCGCCGAGCCCGGTGACGACGATCGGCAGCTCGTGCGGGGGGAGCGCGTCGGTGTAGTGAAGGACGCTCGTGACCGGCAGGTTCTCGCAGCCCACCGGGCCGTCGATGATCACCTGCAGGCCCTTGATCGCCGTGAAGGCGTAGACGGCGCCCCAGTAGCCGCCCGCCCGGTCCTGGTCGAGGATGAGGGTCATGTGCCCACCGCCTCTTCCTGGGCGCGCATCGCGGCCTGGGTCTTGGCGTAGCGGGCTTTGAACTCGGGTCGGGCGACGGGGGTCTCGGACCAGACGCCGGCGGCGTCGCCGGAGCCCACGCCTTCGAAGAAGGCGCTCATCCGGTCGAAGCGCGCCTTGTTGCCCATGGCCGCGTTGATCACCGTCGCCAGCGAGCCCGCCCCCGCCACGCCCATCAGTGGGCGCGCCGAGATCAGGTTGGTGAAGTAGAGGGAGGGGACCGACTTCTGCTTGGCGTGCTGCACCACGGGCGTGGTGCCGATGGCGAGGTCGGGGCCGTATTCCTCGAACGCCGCGATGTCCTGCTCCAGCGAGGCGCGGTACTGCACGCGCGCGCCGTGCGCCTCCAGCCACTCGCGGTCGGGGTCGCTCCAGGAGGTGCGCGGACAGGCGGTGCCGACGTAGGGCACGTCCGCGCCGCTCTCGATCAGCAGCCGCGCGACCAGGAGCTCGGAGCCCTCGTAACCGGAGACGGTGATCCGCCCCTTGATCGGCTTGGAGGCCAGCGCGCCGCCGATGGCGCCCAGCACCTTGTTCTTCGCCGCGTCGACCTGCGACTTTGCGATCCCGCAGGCGTCTCCGATGGCGTCGAGCCAAGCAGCCGTGCCGTCGCGGCCCACGGGGGCGGAGCCGACGACCTTGCGCCCGGCCGCGGCGAACTCGCGGACGCTGGCGGTGTAGAAGGGATGGATCGCCGCTACCGCCGCGCAGTCCAGCGCCGCGTAGAGTTCGCGCCACTCGCGGGTGGGGACCACGGGGCCGGCGGCCAGGCCCATCGGCTCCAGCATCATGCCGATGCCGACGGGATCGGCGGGGAACATCTCGCCGAGCAGCGTGATCGTCGGACGGTCGGACTGCGACGCGGGCGCCTGCACCGGACCCTGCTCGGCCTCGCGGCGGGCGTAGGCGAGCATGGCGCCGGCCAGCACGTCCTTGGCCTCCGCGTGGGTGGGCACGCCGAAGCCCGGCACGTCGATGCCGATGATGCGGACGCCGTTGATCTCCTTGGGCAGGAGCTGCAGCGGCACGCCGGACGCCGTCGGCACGCACAGGTTGGTGACGATCACGGTGTCGTAGAGTTCCGGGTCGGCAAGCCGGTGGACCGCCTCGCGGATGTCCTCGAACAGCTTGCCGGTGACGAGCGTCTCGGAGCTGAACGGCACGTAGCCTACGCTGCGCTTGGCTCCGTAGAAGTGGCTGGTGAAGGTCAGGCCGTAGACGCAGCAGGCCGAGCCCGACAGCACCGTCGCGGTGCGCCGCATCCGCAGGCCCACCCGCAGCGAGCCGAACGCCGGGCACATGCTCTGCGGCTGGTCGTGCGGCCCTTTGGGATAGTCCTTGGCGTAGCGGTCGAGCACCGTCGACTTGCCGGCCGCCCGCGCCGCGGCGTCCAGCGTCTGCGCCCCGCCGTGGCAGCCCCCACCCACATCGACCGCAACCTCGGTAGAGGCGGCGTCGAGACCGGAGCGGGAGAAGCCGTCGGCCATGGTCTAGGCCGCGTCGTAGATGACTTCGAGGGTGGGCTTCTCGGCGAAGACCCCGCCCCGCATGTCCGCCTGGGTGGCGGGTGTGAGCACGTAGGCGCTCCCCGTCGTCTCGGGGCTGAAGAGGCCCAGCAGCCCGTCCTGCGTCAGGGGCTTGGGCCGCATCGGCGCGGCCTCGGCCACGTTGACCGCCAGCGCCTCGAACAGCGAGCCCCACTCGCCGCCGGGCGTGCCGATGATCTGGTAGTTGGCGGACTTCTTGCGGATGTCCTCGTTGGCGGGGATCGCCGCCAGCACGGGGATGCCCACGGCTTCAGCAAAGGCCTGCGCCTCGCCGGTGCCGTCGTCCTTGTTGATCAGGATGCCCGCGACGCCGACGTTCCCGCCCAGCTTGCGGAAATACTCCACCGCCGAGCAGACGTTGTTGGCGACGTAGAGCGACTGCAGGTCGTTCGAGCCGACGACGATCACCTTCTGGCACATGTCCCGGGCGATCGGCAGGCCGAAGCCGCCGCAGACCACGTCGCCCAGGAAGTCGAGCAGCACGTAGTCGAAGCCCCAGTCGTGGAAGCCCAGCTTCTCCAGGAGCTCGAAGCCGTGGATGATGCCGCGCCCGCCGCAGCCGCGCCCGACCTCCGGGCCGCCCAGCTCCATGGCGAAGACGCCGTCGCGCACGAAGCAGACGTCCTCGATCCGCACCTCTTCGCCCGCGAGCTTCTTCTTGGCGGAGGTCTCGATGATCGTGGGGCAGCTCTTGCCGCCGAACAGGAGCGAGGTGGTGTCGCTCTTGGGGTCGCAGCCGATCAGCAGCACCCGCTTGCCCTGCTGAGCCATCATGTAGCTGAGGTTCGACAGGGCGAAGCTCTTGCCCGAGCCGCCCTTGCCGTAGATCGCGATGACCTGCGTCTCCTTGGTCACCGGACCGGTGTGCACGGGGTCAGGCTCGGCGGCGGCTTCCGCCTTCAGCGCTCGACGTTCGATCAGGGTCACGCTCACAGGCCTGGAGCCTCCGCACGTCTCGATGTGTCAGCCTAGGTTGACGGTGTAGGTTGTCAATCCAAATGTACGCTTGTTCATGTTCGCTTCAGGCGACGCCGCGCCAGTCCAACGCCAGCTTCAGGCAGGCAGGGTCGGAGAAAGCGGTGCGATAGGCGGCCGCCGCGTCGCCGGCAGGCACGCGATGGGTGATGAGGCCGTCGAGCGAGAGCGCGCCCGACTCGATCAGCCCGGTCGCGGCCGCGAGGTCGGCGGGGGTGAACTCCGCGGCGATCCGAAGCCGCGCCTCGCGCATGAAGGCGGCCGGGAAGGCGAAGCTCAGCCGGTCGTAGAAGCCGGCCAGCGTGATCTCGCCGCCGCGCGCCAGCCGGGCGACCAGCGTGTCGAGGATCTCGGGGTCGCCGCTGACGTCGTAGGGCGCGCGGTAGTCGCGGCGAGGGTCGGCGTCGGGATGGATCACGGCGTAGCCGGCCGCGCCGTTCTGCCGCAGGGCGTGGGTCTCCCAGACCGTCGGTGCAGCGCCGTCCGCCACCGCGATCCGCGCCAGCAGGCGGCCGAGCACGCCGTGGCCGACGATCAGGTCGGGCGGTGCGCCGCCCGCGATCGCGTGGTGCGCGGTGGCGGCGAGCGAGATCAGCACGCTCCGCTCGTCCAGCGACCCGGCGATCGGGACGGCGCGGGCGGCGGGCAGCACCAGCGTGCGCGCGGCGCCGCCGAACAGGCCCCGTGCGTCCCGAAAGCCGGTCGAGCCGGGCGCGAACACCCGCTGGCCGATCCGGTCGCGCGCCTCCGCCCCCGCGTCCACCACCCGGCCGACCGATTCGTAGCCGGGCACGAGCGGGTAGCCGAGGCCGGGGAAGGGCGGCATTGTCCCGCTCCACAGCAGGCGCTCGGTGCCGGTGGAGATCCCGCTCCACTCCACCTCGACCACCACGTCGGCGGGGCCGGGATCGTTGAGCGCCAGCCGCTGGAGCGAGAGCTGCTCCGGCGCCTCGATCACGACGGCGAGGGTGTCCACCTCAGCGCCTCACGGCCGGGCCGCGATGGCGCGCAGCAGCGAGGGCGTGCGGGTGCGCGGGTGCTTCACACGCCTGAAGCCGGCGGCGTGGAGGCGTTCGGTCAGCTCGGCGGGGCTGCGCGCGCGCCCGCGGCCCATGGCTAGGAGGTAGAAGGCGAAATACACGTCGCCCACCCGCTCCGGCCGCTCGCCGCCCGACATCGGCTCGCCGATCAGGAGCGTCCCGTCGGCGGGGAGGGCGGCTCGGCAGGCGCGCAGGATCGCGTCCACCCCCGCGTCGTCGTGGTCGTGCAGGATGCGCACGAGGGTGATCAGGTCCGCGCCTTTCGGCAGCGGGTCGTGCAGGAAGTCGCCCTCGTGCACCGTCGCACGCGACTCCAGACCTGCGCGGCGCAGCCGCTCGCGCGCGATCCCGGCCACCGCCGGCAGGTCGATGAGCGAGAGCGAGAGGTCCGGCGCGGCGCGCCCGGCGGCCTCCAGGAAGGCGCCTTCGCCGCCGCCGACGTCCAGCAGCCGGCGGTGCCGACGCACGGGGTAGGCGGCCAGGAGGTCGGCGGCGACGGCCGGCTGGGTGGCGGCCATCAGGGCGGAGTAGCCGCTCACCGCCTCGGCCCCCGCCTCGCCGGGCTGCGCCGAGGTGGCGTAGGGCCAGTACTCCGCCAGCCCCCCCGCGCCCCGGCGCAGCAGGCCCGGCGCGTCCGCGAGGTCCGTGTAGAGGCGGGCGTGGTGGCGGATCATCTCCATCAGCCCGGACGAGCCGAGCAGCGCCGCGCCCTGCGGCCCCAGCGTCCAGCGCTCGTCGCCCACAGGCTCGACGAGCCGCAGCGCGCGGGCGGCGCCGAGCAGGCGGCTCGTGGCCTCAAGGGGGAGCCGCAGGTCGCGGGCCAGCGCCGACTCGGCGGCCGGGTCGCCGCGCAGCCGCTCCAGCAGCCCTGTCTCCACGCAGGCGGACAGCGTCTGGGCGTAGACGAACCCCGCCACGAGATCGAACAATCCCTGGGCACGGGCGTGGGCGACCGGGCGGGTGAGCGGGAAGTCGGCCGCCCAGCGCTGGAAGCGGGGATCGGAGAAAAGGCGGTTGCGCCAGCGGAGCGTCCGCGCGCGCCATCCTTCGGAATGCGGGCGCGACGCCGGTCCGGTGGGGGCCGCGGCCCGCCCCGCCGCCTCGCCTTCCACGGCGACGCTCACGCCGCGCTGAGCGCCGCCCGAGTCGGGGCCAGGCGCATCGCCTGCGCCCGCACCATCCCGCGCAGCGCCGCCGAACCCGCGCAGGGGGGCACGGCGTCCGCGGCCTCGGCCACCAGCGCATCGAGCCGGGCGTAGGCGTCCTTGCAGCCGAGCTGTCGCACGAGGCTGGGGCGCCGGAGCGCCGCGTCGCGGCCTACGGGCTTGCCGCAGGCGGCCTCCGCGCCGGCCGCGTCGGCGAGGTCGTCGGCGACCTGGTAGGCCGCGCCCAGCCGCTCGCCCACCGCCCGCCAGGGTGCGGGATCGGCGCCCGCCGCGATCGCGCCCGCACTGACGGCGGCCACGAATAGGGCGCCGGTCTTGGCCGCGTGATAGGGCTCGACCGGGGTGAAGGGCTCGCTCTCCCAAGCCTGGCCGGCGACGATGCCGCCCGGCGCGCCCGCGCCTCGCACGATGGCGGCGAGCAGCGCGGGGAGGCGACGCACCGCGCGGGCCGAGACGCCCTCCGCCGCGCGCGCCACCGTGTCGAACGCCATGACGATCAGCGCGTCGCCCGCCAGCACCGCCAGCGGCTCGCCAAACGCGGCATGCACGCTGGGGCGGCCGCGCCGGGTAGGGGCGTCGTCAAAGCAGGGCAGGTCGTCGTGCGCGAGGGACGCGCAGTGCAGCAGCTCGACGGCGGCGGCGGCGGCCTCCGACAGCGCGGGCTCGGGATCGCCGCACGCCTGCGCCACCGCGAGGCAGAGCGAGGGCCGCACCCGCGCGCCGCCTGGGAACACCGCATGGCGCAGGGCGGCGGCAAGGCGGGGCGGCGCTCCGGGCGCCTCGGCCGTCGCGACCGCCGCCTCCAGAACGGCCTCGATCCTCTGCGTCGCCGCCATGGTCCACTCCCGCCGCGACCCGACTGTCACGCCAGTTAGACACATGCTAGCGTCCACATCAATGAACACGAGGAGCCGCCGGTGAGGCGCAGGGTGGTCGTGATCGGGGGCGGCATGGGCGGCCTCGCCTGCGCGATCGACCTCGCCGGCGAAGGCTGCGACGTCACCCTGGTCGAGAAGGCGGACGGACCGGGCGGCAAGATGCGCGAGGCGGCGGTCGGCCCGGCGCGCATCGATGCGGGGCCCACCATCCTGACCATGCGCTGGGTGTTCGACGCCCTGTTTGCGCGAGCAGGAGCGAGCCTCGACGCGCACGTGACGCTGAAGCCCGCGGCCGTGCTGGCGCGCCACGCCTGGAGCGAGGACCAGCGGCTCGACCTCTACGCCGACCTGGACCGCTCGGCCGACGCGGTGGGCGATCTGGCGGGGGCGGAGGAGGCGAAAGGCTTCCGCAGCTTCAGCGCCGAGTCCGCCCGCATCTACGACGCCCTGCGCGACACCTTCCTGGCGCGGGAGAAGTGCGGGCTCGTGGGGCTCTCCGCGCGCATCCTCGGCACGAACCCGCCCGCGCTGTTTGGGCTGCGCCCCTACGAGACCCTGTGGGGCGCGCTGGGCGACCACTTCAGGGACGCGCGGATGCGCCAGCTGTTCGGCCGCTACGCCACCTACTGCGGCTCCTCGCCCTTCAAGGCGCCCGCCACGCTGATGCTGATAGTGCATGTGGAGCGGCAGGGCGTCTGGCTGGTGGAGGGCGGCATGCGCCGGCTGGCCGAAGCGCTGGCCTCGCTCGCCGCCGCCCGCGGCGTGACCCTGCGCTACGGGCAGGAGGCCGCGCGCATCGAGGTGGAGCACGGCCGGGCCTCCGGCGTGGTGCTGGCCTCGGGCGAGCGGCTGGGCGCCGAGGCTGTGGTCGCCAACGCCGACGCCGCGGCGCTCTCGGCGGGCGCGTTCGGCGAGGAGGCGAGCCGCGCCGTGCCCGCGCGGCCGACGTCCGCGCGCTCGCTGTCGGCGGTCACCTGGGCGGAGGTCTCGATCACGGGCGGCTTCCCCCTGGCGCGCCACAACGTTTTCTTCTCCGGCGACTCGCACGCCGAGTTCGCCGACCTCGCGGCGGGCCGCATCCCCGCGGACCCCACCATCTACGTCTGTGCGCAGGACCGCGACGATCGCGGCGCGCGGCAGGACGGCGCCCCGGAGGGCGCGCCCGAGCGGCTCTTCACCCTGATCAACGCGCCGCCCGACGGGGACCGGCGAGCCCTGGACGCGCGGGAGGTTTCGGCATGCGGGATGCGGCTTCAGGACCGTCTGGGTCGTTGCGGACTGGAGGTCCGGCCGGGTTCGGACCCGCCGACGGTCACGACGCCCCGGGATTTCGAGGCGATGTTTCCGGGCTCCGGGGGCGGCCTCTATGGCTCGGCGATGCATGGGTGGGCGGCGGCGTTCAAGCGGCCGGGGGCGCGGACGCGGATTCCGGGGCTCTACCTGGCGGGAGGCAGCGCGCACCCGGGGGCGGGCGCGCCGATGGCGGCGCTGTCGGGGACGCTGGCCGCGTCGCGGCTGATGGCCGACCGCGCTTCGATCTTCCCGTCCCCGCGCGCGGCTACCGCTGGTGGTATGTCGACGCGCTCAGCGACGACGGCCGCTTCGGCCTGACGATCATCGCCTTCGTCGGCAGCGTCTTCTCGCCCTACTACGCGCGCACGGGCTGGGACGACCCGCTGGACCACGTGACGGTCAACGTCGCCCTCTACGGCCCGCGCGGCCCGGTGTGGCGTCCCGGCTGGGCGATGACCGAGCGCGGGCGCGGCGACATCACGCGCGAGCCGCACGCGCTGACCATCGGCCGCAGCGGCCTCTCCTGGGAAGGCGACACGCTCGTCGTGCGGCTCGACGAGACCACCACGCCCGTGCCCCTGCCGCTGAAGGGCGTGATCCGCCTGCATCCCGAGGCGCTGGTGGGCGAGACCTTCTGCATCGGCGGCGTCGGCCGCCACGCCTGGCGCCCCATCGCGCCCCGTGCCGTGGTGGAGGTCGAGCTCTCCGATCCCGCCGTCCGGTGGCGCGGCAAGGGCTATTTCGACACCAACGGCGGCGACCAGCCGCTGGAGCGGTCCTTCTCCACCTGGACGTGGTCTCGGGCGCACCGGGCGAAGGACACGCTGATCCACTACGACGTCGATCCCGAGCGCGGCGGCACGGGCGTGCACCTGGCGTTGCGCATCACGTCCGACGGGCGCGTCGAGGAGGTGGAGGCGCCGCCCTTCCACGCGCTGCGCCCGACCTTCTGGCTGATGCCCCGCCACGTCCGCGGCGACGCGGCCTCGCCGCCGCGCCTGCGCAAAACGCTGGAGGACGCGCCCTTCTACAGCCGCTCGGCGCTGGACGGCGTGATCGACGGGGAGCCCGCGGAGATGGTGCACGAGAGCCTGTCGGCCGGCCGCCTGCGCTCACCGATCGTCAAGCGGATGCTCCCCTACCGCATGCCCCGGCGGGTCGGCCGAAGCTGACGGCGGCGGTGCGTCCTTCGGCTTGGGCGTGCGGAGCTTCCAGATCTCCCACCCCGCCCAGGCGACGACCGCGCCCTCCAGCACGGTCTGAGCAATCAGGCCGCCCCAGCCGTGCATCACGGTTCGCGGGCCGAGGGCGGGTCGGCGGGCGGCGCCTTGGGTTTGCGGTCGCGCATGGACCAGAACTCCCACGCCGCCCAGCCCAGCGCCGCCAGCAGGAACAGCGCCGGCTCGTAGACGATCAGCATCTCCTTGGGCATCGCGCCCTCCCTCAAACCGCAGCGGCGGCGCGCACGATCGACGCGGCCAGCGCCGGGTCCTCCTCGTGGGCGAGGTGGCCGAGGCCGGGCATCCGCACCAGCATGCTCCCCGGTATACGGGTCTGGGCCTGCTCGGAGATGCGGGGTGGGGTGGCGAGGTCCTTGTCGGCGGTCGCGAGCGTGACGGGGACGGCCACCTTCGGCAGCTCGCCCTGCAGGGGCGCGAGGTTCCAGCCCGCCATCATGCCGAGCGCGCCCGCGATGTGGCCCGTCGTGCCGAGCAGCGCCTGGTAGGCCGCGAGCCCTCGCGCGTCGATATGCGAGCCGGTGCTCTCGATCAGCCGCTCCACCGCCCCCGGTCGCGACGCCCGCCAGGCGAACGCCTGCTGCGCGAAGGGGTTGAGGAACAGGAGCTTGGCCATCGCGGGGAAGATCGCTCCCGCCGCGCCGGGGAAGGGCTGCAGCGCGCCGTTGAAGCCGACGATGCGCCGAACGATGCCGCGGTCCAGGCTCATGCGCAGCGCGATCGCCACGCCGGCGGAGTGCCCGACGACGAGCTCCGGATCGTAGCCGAGCGTGGCCAGGAGCCCCGCCACCTCCCGCGCCATGCCGGGGAGCGTCAGGCCGTCGCCGCCGGGCGTCTCGGTGAAGCCGTGGCCGGGGAGGTCGGGGGCGACCACGGTGAAGTGCTCCGCCAGCAAGGGCGCCACGTCGCGCCACGAGTGGGTCGCCGCGCCGGAGCCGTGCAGCAGGACCACAACCGGCCCGCTCCCCATCACCTGCACATGCCACCAGAGGCCGGCGGCCAGCACGAAGCGGCTGGCCGCGCGGTTCGGCCAGTCGCGGCCCTCGCGGTTCCAGTCGGGCTTGGTGCCGGCGAAGATCACGGGCGCGCGCCACGCAGGTCGGCCACCACGGCCGAGACCTTGGCCGGGTCGGCGTAGGGCAGGGGGGCGTAGACCGCGCCCATGGCCGCGGCGAACCGATCGCCGCCGGGCTGGGGCCGCGCCGAGGTGTCGAGGTAGGCGGCGCCGATCCCCGCCTCCCGCACCCGCGCCGCCGCCGCCAGCGCGTCACGTTCGGCCGCCGCCCGGCCGCCGCTCCCGTCCCGGGCGACGTTGGCGCGGCCGTCGGTCAGCACGACCAGGAGCGGCGTGCGGCCGTGCGCGGTCTCGGCGCGGGCGAGGTCGAGCGCCAGGTCCAGCCCGTGCGCCAGGGGCGTGCCGCCGCCGCCGGGAAGGTCTGCGAGGCTGCGGCGGGCGCGGGTGAGCGAGCGGGTCGGCTCCAGCAGCACCTGCGCGCCGGCGTCGCGGAAGGCCACCAGCGCCACGCGCGAGCGGGTGACGTAGGCCTTGGCGAGCAGGAGCTCCACCGCCCCCTTCGCCTCCGCCAACCGCTGGAACGCCGCCGAGCCCGAGGCGTCGACCAGGAAGATCGTGGTGGACTCGCGGCGCCGGATGAAGCGGCGGATGCGGAAATCCTCGGCCCGCACGGGGATGCGGTCGGATGCAGCCTTCACGCCTCTCTCTGATCCGCTCATCCCGGCGGAGGCCGGGACCCAGGTCCGCCCGTCGTCCCGAGCCGGGCGTTCAGGATGGCGAGTCCCGGCTTCTTCGCTCCCGGAACTGGGTCCCGGCCTTCGCCGGGATGAGCGGGGGAGGGGGGAAGGGTCGGACGCTTGCGAGTCTTGCCGCAGCCTCGCCCAGGGCGCCGCCGCCCGCAGGGTGGCGGGGAGGTCGAGGCGGTCGCCGGGCTTCAGCCGTCCGGGACGCGAGCCCGCGGGGCGACCCCGCTTCGCCGCCTTGGCCGCCGCGCCCGCGCCGCCGCGCCGGGGCGTGCGGGCGCCGCGCTGGTTGCCGGCGACGATGCGCTCCATCAGGCCGTCGGGCAGCACGGCCTGCACGGCGTCAAGCACGCGCTCGGCCCCCGCGCCGTCGGAGAGACCGTCCTCACCCTCGGAAGCGTCAGTGTGCGCCTCGGGCGGCGGCGGGGCGTCGGCCTCCGCCTCCGCCAGCGGGAACGCCACAGCGCGGGGCAGGAGCACGAGGCGCGTGGCGGCGGCGAGGTCGGCGTCCTCGATCTCCGCGCGTCCCGCCAGGGCGGCGTGCGCTCGTGCTGCGTGCAGCGCGAGCAGCGGCGGCCGTACCGAGTCGAGCCCGAAGGCGGCCGCGGCCGCGCACAGCGCCTCGACGGCGGCGGCGGAGGGCGCCGCGACCTCCGCCAGCCGCTCCCGCGCCTCGGCGACCCCCTCCGCCGTGAAGGATGGGATGGCTGCCGTGCGCCCCAGCCCCGCGACATCCGGCCGGAACGCCAGACGCTCGGTCAGCGCCGCGGGCGGCCGCTCCTCCGGCTCGATCCCCTCGTCCAGCAGCACGAGACCGAGCCGCGCAGGAAGGCGAGCGGCCAGCCCGTCGCGCTCGACCACGACCTCGCCCGCGTCGAGCACCGCGGCGACCCGGGCGGCGACGCCGTCCTCGATGCGCTCGGCCATGGCCAGAACCGCCACTCCGCCGTCGTGCGCCGCCAGCACGCCGCGCTCCACCACCGGCCGCCCCGCCGACAGGCTGGCGACGAGGTCCATCCCGCCGAGCAGCCGGTCGTCGGCCACCCCCAGCGGCACCCGCCCCCATGGCGTCCCGGACGGCAGCAGCGCCCGCAGCGCCTCCAGCCAGGCGTCCCGCTCCGGCCCCGGCCCCGCGCGTAGCGTCGCCCCGCCGAGCCCCGCCGGGTCCACCGCCAGGAGCGCGGCGGCCAGCAACGCGTCCGACGCGGGCGAGGCGGCGGACGCGGGGCTCATGCGCCGAACAGCTCCGCCGCCGCGCGTTCGATCCGCGCGGTGGAGCCCGACTCGTCCAGCACGTTCCTGCGCAGGCGGTGGCGCAGGGCGAGCGGGGCGATCGCGCGCAGGTCGGCGACCGTCACCGCGGCGGCGCCCTCCAGCGCCGCCCGCGCGCGGGCGGCGCGCATCAGGGTCAGCTCGCCCCGCAGGCCGTCCGCCCCTACCGCCATGCACAGGCGCGAGCCCGCCTCCAGCACCTTGTCGGGGACCTTGGTCCTGCCGATCCGTTCGCGCGCCTGGGCGATCCTGGCGCCCACCTCCGCATCCGCCGCCGCCCACTTCGCCGTGAAGCCCTGCGGGTCGCGGTCGAAGGCGTCGCGGCGCTTCACCACCTCCACCCGGTCTTTCAGGTCGGTGGGCGTCCGCACGTCCACCGACAGGCCGAAGCGGTCGAGCAGCTGCGGCCGGAGCTCCCCCTCCTCGGGGTTGCCGCTGCCGACCAGCACGAAGCGGGCGGGGTGACGCACGGAGAGGCCCTCCCGCTCCACCACGTTCTCGCCCGAGGCCGCGACGTCGAGCAGGAGGTCGACCAGATGGTCCTCCAGGAGGTTCACCTCGTCGATGTAGAGGAAGCCGCGGTGCGCGCGGGCGAGCAGGCCCGGCTCGAACCGCTTCTCCCCCCGCGTCAGCGCCGCCTCCAGGTCGAGCGCGCCGACCACCCGATCCTCGGTGGCGCCCAGCGGCAGGTCGACCACGGGCGTGGGCACGGTCTCGGTGGCGAGCTTGCGACGGCCGCCCGCGTCGGGGTGGTCGGGGCAGCGGCCGGCGTCGGCCTTCGGGTCGCAGCGGTAGCGGCAGCCGGCGACAGCCGTCAGCGGTGGCAGCAGCGCGGCCAGCGCGCGCACGGCGGTGGACTTGCCCGTCCCCCGGTCGCCGAACACCATCACCCCGCCGAGCCCCGGGTCGGCCGCCGCCATCAGCAGCGCCAGCTTCATCTCGTCCTGGCCGACGATCGCCGAGAAGGGGTAGGCCAGCCGCATGGATCGTCCCGTCCGCCGGACGCCCGGCTGCTCACCGCGAGCCTAGAGCGTAGCGGGCGTCGAAGTCACCCTTCCCTTACGCCGATAACTGGTGTGCTGTGGCGACAGACAACGGTCGGGGAGGGGCCGCGCCGCATGACGCCGTCCGCGACCGCTTGGCGGTTCCATTCCGAACGCGACCAGCTCCTCGCCGAGACGCACGCCCGCCCCTCGACCCCGGCCGCGGCGCCCGCGCTCGCCTCGCGCATCGCCACGATTTCAGGGGAGGCGGGGGTGGCGGCCGACCGCAAGCACATGGCCGCGCTCTGCCGCAAGCTGGGCGCCGCCGAGCCCGGGCCGGACGCGCGCTGGTGCATCCTGGACGGCGAGACCTGGCGGCTGCGCTGGGAGCGGCACACCGAGGTTTCCACCTGGACCGTCTTCCGCCCCGCCACGGGCGACGAGCCCGGCGCCTTCGCCCAGACCGCGCTTGACGTCGTGCCGCAGGACTGGCTGGCCGCCCTGCCCGGAGAGGTGCTGGCCGCCGCCCACCTCGCGCTCGTCGAGACCCCGCCCAAGGCTACCGTCTTCGCCGAGACCGACCTCGTCAGCAGCGAGGTCGCGGGGGGCGCGATCCAGATCTTCACCGACTTCCGCCCCGGCCCCGACGGCTTCACCCGCTTCGTGCTGGTGCAGGAGGCGGGCGGCCCCGTACTGGCGGGCCGCATCATCCAGCAGCTGTTCGAGATCGAGACCTACCGGCTCCTGGCGCTCCTGGCCTTCCCCGTGGCGCAGAAGACGGCGGGCGACGTGGCGCGGATGGAGGCCGAGGCGGCGGAGGCGGCGCAGCAGGTGGCGCAGGAGGGTGGGGTCGACGCCGACCGGGAGCTCCTCGCGCGGCTGGCGGCGCTGGCGGGGCGGGCGGAGGCGCTGGCGGCGACCACCGGCTTCCGATTCGCCGCGGGTCGCGCCTATCATGGGCTGGTGCAGGAGCGGATCGGGCAGCTCAACGAACGTCCCTTGGGCGGCCGCCCGGGCGTGCGCGAGTTCATGCAGCGCCGCCTCGCCCCCGCCATGCGCACCTGCGAGGCCGCCGCCGACCGTCAGCGCGACGTGATCGCGCGCATCGCCCGCACCACCCAGATGCTCGCCACCCGCGTGGACATCGCGTCCGAAGCCACCAACGCCGGCCTGCTCAAGTCGATGGACCGGCGCGCGCAGCTCCAATTGCGCCTGCAGGAGACGGTGGAGGGGCTGTCGGCGGCGGCGATCAGCTATTACGCGGTCGCCTTGTTCAAGATCATGGTCGAGGGCGTGGCCAAGCGCTGGCACGGGATCGATCCGACGCTTACGACGGGGTTGGCCGCGCCGGTGATCCTGCTCGCCGTCTGGCTGTTCCTGCGCCGCATCCGCGCGTCCATCCTGCAGGACCACCACGACACGCCCGCCGCGCCCGCGGCCCCTCGAAGGTAGCGTATGGCCGAACCCGCTATGATCCGCGTCCTCAAGGGCGAGCGGATCGATCCTCCCCCCGTCTGGATCATGCGCCAGGCGGGCCGCTACCTGCCGGAGTTCAAGGCCACGCGGAAGGCGTCCGGCAGCTTCCTGAACGCCTGCTACACGCCCGATGTCGCGGTCGAGCTGGTGCTGCAGCCCCTGCGCCGCTTCGACCTGGACGCCGCAATCCTGTTCTCCGACATCCTGGTCATCCCCGATGCGCTCGGCCGCAAGGTCGAGTTCATCGAGGGCGAGGGGCCCCGGCTCGAGCCGCTGGCGGTCGATGCGACATGGGACTTCGGCGACGTGGAGCGCGTCGTTCCGTTCCTGGCCCCCGTCTACGAGACGGTGAGGCGGCTGCGGGCGGAGGTTCCGGCGGACAAGGCGCTGTTCGGCTTCGCCGGCGCGCCGTGGACGGTCGCTACCTACATGATCCAGGGCAAGGGGGGCGACAAGGACCTCGCCCGCCGCATCGCCTACGAACGCCCCGCCGACGTCGACGCGCTGCTGGCCGTGCTGGTCGAGGCCACCGCCCGCCATCTCCACGCCCAGGCGCAGGCGGGCGCGGACTGCCTGCAGATCTTCGAGAGCTGGGCGGAGGGCCTGCCCGAGCCCCTGTTCGAGCGCATGATCCTCAAGCCCACCACGGCGCTGATGAAGCGGCTGCGGGAGCTGGGCGTGGCCGTGCCGGTGGTCGGCTTCCCCCGCGGCGCGGGCGCCCTGATCGGCCGCTACGCCCGCGAGACCGGCGTGGACGCGCTGGGCGTCGACACCATGACCCCGGCCGCCTTCGCAGCTGAGCAGGCGCCGCCCGGCATGGCGCTGCAGGGCAACCTCGACCCCATGCTGCTCGTCGCCGGCGGCGCGGCGCTGGAGGAGGGCGCGCGGCAGGTGATCGAGGCGTTCCGGGGCTCGCCGCACGTCTTCAACCTGGGCCACGGCATCACGCCCCAGGCGACGCCGGAGCACCTCGCCGCCCTCGTCGACCTGATCAAGCGCGGGTGAGCGGGATGTCCTCCACCGTCTACATCGGCGCCCGCGGCTCCCCCCTGTCGCTCACCCAGACCGGGCTGGTGCGCGACGCGCTGGCCGCCGCCAACCCCGGCCGCACGTTCGAGATCACACCGATCGTCACCTCCGGCGACCGCATCCAGGACCGCACGCTCACCGAGGCCGGCGGCAAGGGCCTCTTCACCAAGGAGCTGGACGAGGCGATGTTGGCCGGGCGGATCGCGCTCGCCGTCCACTCGATGAAGGACCTGCCGACCGTCCTGCCCGACGGGATCGTGCTGGCGGGCGTGCCCAAGCGCGAGGACCCGCGCGACGCGCTGATCTGCCTGGGCGAGGTGGGCTCCTTGGCCGAGCTGCCGGACGGGTCGCACATCGGCACCGCGAGCCTGCGGCGGCAGGCGCAGCTCCTCTCGCGGCGGCCGGGGTTCAAGGTCTCCATGCTGCGCGGCAACGTCGAGACGCGGCTGCGCAAGGTGCAGGAGGGAACGTTCGACGCGACTCTGCTGGCCTATTCCGGCCTGCGCCGCCTGGGGCTGGAGCGCCACGCACGCTGCCTCATCGACCCCTGGGAGACGCCCTCGGCCTGCGGGCAGGGGGCGCTCGCCATCACCGCCCGCGCCGACGACGCCGAGGCGCTGGCGCTGGTCGCCCCCATCGAGGACGCCGCCGCCCGCCTGGAGATCACCGCCGAGCGCGCCTTCCTGGCGGCGCTCGACGGTTCGTGCCGCACGCCCATCGCCGCGCTCGCGCGGGTCTCGGGCGGCGTCATGCGATTCGCGGGCGAGGCGCTCACGCCCGACGGCGCACGCGTGTGGCGCCGCGACGGGGAAAGCGCCTGCGCGGGCGAGGAGGACGCCTTCGCGCTGGGAGACGCGTTCGGCCGCGAGATCAAGGCCGAAGCCGGCGGGCTGCTCTACAAGGATTGATCGGTAAAGGGATCAAGCGTAGCGTCCGAACGTTGCTTCGGGGTCCATGCTCCGGGAGACTGGATCACCGCGTCCCTAACAGTACCTGCAAGATGTCGAGAGACTTACGCGCCTGTAAGAATAATCCGGACACATAGGGAGTTCTAATGTCAGAGCTTAGAGTCGTCCTGGCCGCGGGTGCGGCGTTCCTCCTGGCCGCGGGATCGGCGCTGGCCGCCGCGCCGGCGGCCAAGGCCCCCCCCGGCACGATCGCCCTGGCGATCACCGACGGCGGCAAGCCGGTGTTCGGCAACCCCACCACGGGCAAGGCGGTGTTCGCCACCTGCGGCACCTGCCACTCCATCGTCGCGGGCCAGAACAAGGTCGGCCCCTCGCTGCACGGCATCATCGGCCGCCACTCGGGCTCGATCCCGAACTTCCGCTATTCGCCGGCGAACAAGAACTCCGGCATCGTCTGGACCGAGCAGAAGATCTTCGACTACCTCGCCGCGCCGCAGAAGATGGTGCCCGGCACCTACATGACCTTCACGGGCTACAAGGACCCGCAGAAGCGCGCCGACGTGATCGCCTACCTCAAGACCAACGCGATGAAGTAGGACGCTCGCGCCGCACTGGCGTCGAGCGCTGTGCTCCGTCTCCCCCGGGCTTGACCCGGGGGCCGAGCGTAGTGCGCCTCGACCGCTGATGCGGTCGTCAAACCGCGAGGCCGCGGACGGCTCGACCCCCGGATCAAGTCCGGGGGGGACGGAAGAGGAGGGTCGGCTCGGCTACAGCCTCCGCCGTACCACGTCCGCGAGGTGGAAGGGGAAGGACGCGGCCAGCGCCAGCGCCACCCAAGGCCAGCCCGCCCCTGTCAGCGCCGCCCGCAGCGCCAGGAGCAAGCACGCGCCGGGCGCCAGCGCCAGCACGCGATCCAGCATCGGGCCGCGCCGTCGCACGCTCAGCACGGCGAACTCCACCAGGATCACCGCCAGCACAAGGTCGACGGCGTGACCGCTCCTGAAGAAGCCGGCCAGCGCGTCGCTCACGCGTGCGAGAAGCCCAAGAGGTGGCCCATGTCCTTGACGAAGATGCGCACGTGCGCGGCGGGGTCTTTGCGCACCAGGGCCTTGTTCATGTAGGCCTCCCAGGTGAGGCGCTGCACGTCGGGGTCGGCGCACATCTTCACGAAGCCCTCGCGGCGCTTGTCGCTGCGGTACCAGAAGTGCTGCATGACCCCGAGCACCATGAAGACCTTACCGTGCGCCTTCATGAACGTCTTGCGCGCGCCCCTGAGCGCCTTGGCGTTTCCGGTGGCGAGGAAGCGGTCGGCGGCCGCCGCCGCCTGCCGCCCGCCCTCCATGGCGTAGTAGATCCCCTCGCCCGAGGCGGGGGCGACCACGCCGGCCGCATCGCCCGCCAGCACGACGTTCTTCCCGTCGTCCCAGCGCTTCAGCGGACGCAGCGGGATGGGGGCGCCTTCGGTGCGCACCGTCTCGCAGCCGGCCAGGGCCGTCTGCGCCCGCAGCGCCGTCACCGCGCCGCGGAGGGAGAAGCCCTTGCGCGCGCTGCCCACGCCGATGCTGGCGGTCTCCCCGTGCGGGAAGATCCAGGCGTAGAAGTCGGGCGAGAGCTTGCCCTGGTAGAAGACGTCGCAGCGCCGCCCGTCCCAGCCGCCGCGCCCGTCCGCCGGCGCCTTGATGATCTCGTGGTAGGCGAAGACGCAGGGCGGCGCCTTGGTCTTCGGCAGCGCCTGGCGCGCCACCTGCGAGCGGGCGCCGTCGGCCCCCACCACGCAGCGCGCCCGCACGCTCAGGACGTCGGCGCCGTCGCCCTTGCCCGTGGCGTAGCTGACCACGGCGACGCCGTCGGGGTCGCGCTCCAGCGTCCTGAACAGGCCGGTGCGCCGTTCGGCCCCGGCGTCGGCGGCGCGCGCGCGCAGCCACTCGTCGAACACCTCGCGGTCGACCATGCCGACGAAGCCCCCCTCGATCGGCATGTCCACTTCCCGAGCGGAGGGGGCGATCATGCGGGCGGCGTGGGCGCGGCCCGCGAGCAGCCCGTCGGGGACCTTGAAGTCGCGCATAAGCCGGGGCGGGATGGCGCCGCCGCACGGCTTGATCCGCCCCGCCCTGTCGAGCAGCAGCACCTTGCGGCCCGCGCGCGCCAGGTCCTCCGCGGCGGTCGCGCCGGCGGGGCCGCCGCCGACCACCACGACGTCGAACAGTTCCGGTTCGGGACGTGAGGCGATGCTCATCCGCGTGCGCCTTCCAGGCCGAGGGAGGAGGGGGCGGAGGGCGCGACCGCCGGCGCCTCCAGTCGGGTCGCGAGCCACGCCGCCAGCAGGAACACCGCCGCCTCGCCCGCGAACACCATCAGGAAGGCCGGGCCGTCCGCGTGCAGGACGCCGCGCATCAGGTCCACGCCGGTCGCGCCGACGAAGCCGCCGCCGGCGAAACCCGCCGCCTGCGCCGCGCCCCACACGCCCATGCGCACGCCCTCGCGTCCGCCGCCGCCCGCGCCCGCCAGTCCCATCATCGAGCCGATGGCGGAGACGGCGAAGACGCCGTTGGCGAAGCCGAGCACGAACACGGTGGGCGCCAGCGGCCAGGCGGGTCCGACGACGCAGGCCGCGCCCAGCCCGCCCAGCGCCAGCGCGGAGCCGACGCAGCCCGAGATCGTCCAGCGCCGCATCCACAGCCGCTTCCTGTCACCGAACCGGGCGCCCAGCAGCCCGACCAGGACCATGCCGAGCAGCACGCCGCCGTGCTGCAGGCCGGAGAGCTGCGTCGACTCGCCGGGGCTCATGCCGAACACCAGGCCCGCGAACGGCTCCAGGATCAGCTCCTGCGCGCTGTAGGCCAGCATCGAGACCAGCACGAAGACGGTGAAGCGCCGCGCGAGCGGGTCGCTCCACATCTGCGACACCGCCTCGCGGAAGGGGATGCGCGGCGCGCCGCCCGCCGCCGCCAGCGCCGGGCCACGCTCGGAGCGCCAGACGCCCAGGAGCGCCACGAGGAAGGCGACGCCCGCGACCTCCGAAGCCACCGTCGCCAGCCGCTGCGGCGAGAAGGGCTGCAGGAGCTTGCCGCTGATCGTGGCCGACATGACGATGCCGAGGATCATCATGATCCAGGTGATCGCCGCCGCCGCCGGCCGCCGCTCGGGCGCGACGCGGCTGGCCAGGAGCGCCAGCACCGAGGTGCCGGCCGCCCCTACCCCCGCGCCGATCAGGCTGTAGGCGAAGAGCGCCAAGGCGATCCCGCCCACGGGGTTCGCCTTCAGCATCAGCGTGGCGTCCGTGGCCAGGATCGCGCCCAGCGCCAGCACGCCCATGCCGCCTATGATCCAGGGCGTCCGCCGGGCCCCCAGGTCCGAGCCGTGGCCCCAGCGGGGCCGCGACAGCTGGACCACGTAGTGCCAGGCCACGAAGGCGGCGGGCAGCATGGCGGGCATGGCCGCCTCCACCACCATCACCCGGTTGAGCGTCGAGGTGGTCAGCGCCACCACCGCGCCCAGCGCCGCCTGCACCAGCCCCAGGCGCGCCACGCCCGCCCATCCCATGGGTCTGCTCATGCCGGAACTCCGAGATGCAGGACGTGGAGGTGGGCGCTCAGCCCGAAGGCCGCGACCAGCATGCCCAGCACGGAGAGCAGGACGCCCGTGCCGTTGTACCAGGGCGCCAGCCGCGCCGGGTCGCGCATCAGCTTCGTCATCAGCCATGCCTGGGCGACGACCGCCACCGCCACCGCCGTCGCCGCCAGCGGCTGCCCCCAGGTGAACAG
>JASLDZ010000063.1 GCA_030151985.1 Caulobacteraceae bacterium
GCGGCGGTAGAGGGATCGCGAGTGACTTCGGCGCGGGCCTGTTCGGCGTCCGCATGCGCGTCTTCGGCCTCGCTCTTGGCGTCCAGCCGCTCCATGTCGGCTTCGAGCCGGCGCACGAGCTTCGCGGGGTCCGCCAGCTCCGCCAGCGCGTCCCGGTAGGCGACCAGCGGGTGCCACCCGCACAGCGTCTCGAAGCCCGTCTCCCGGCTGCAGATCGCGGCGGAGAGGTCGCCCTTGTGGTCCACCAGGGCATGAGCTGCGGCGGCCACCTCCCGCGGATCGGCCAGCTTGAGCGAGGCGCGGTGAGTGGCCTTGAAGGCCCGCAGCATCTCCCCCGTGGCGGCGGCGCGGTCGGCGAAGATCGCGAGGCGGTCGGTGCGGTCAGGAACGAGGTCGAAAGCCATGTGGCGCTCCCCTTTGGTAGAGAGCACATTACACTAGCCGTAAGTCGGCGCAAGCGGCGGCCGAGAAATAATTGCACCTAACGTAATACGGCGGAAGCGGTCGTCGGCGCTAGGGTCAGTCTAGACTCGTAAGTCGGGCCGTGGATTCGTTAAGGGATGAAGCCGACCTGCACGCAGCCGTTCAAAGTGGTGCGCTTCGTCGTCCTCGCGTGCGGCCGCGAGCCAAAGCCCTGCGCGACGGAGCTGGAGGCGCGCGTCCAAGCGATCGCCAGCGCCAAGCGCTGGGGGTGGGCTGACTACTACAGGGTGGAAGGTGAGCCCGCGACCGACATATGGCGCAAGCCGGAACTGCTCGGCGGCTTTGAGGCCGAGGAAGCTATGCGCGCAGTCGCCTAGGAGGTACTCGTGCCGGCATCGAGCGGAATGTCGGGCGTCACCGACTTGATCTCGCAGTAGGCGTTGGCGGCCTGGCTGCTGACAAAGCCCATCGACTGGTCATGCAGTCTGATGGTTTTCCCCGCGGGGATGCGCCGGAAGATCGGCTGCGATACCTCGCCAATCGTCGTCCCGGACTGGCCCCGCGCCACGCAGCGGATAACTGGATCCTTCACGGCAAACCCGTTCGCGTTCCTGATCGACCCGGAGAGCACCATGACGGTGCCGAACCCTCCGAGCGTCCATCTGTATTTCGTCAGCGAGACGTGGGCGGCGGGGTCGAATATAGGGGCGCTCGGAGCGGGCGTTGCGGACGGCTGGCTTCCGCTGACCACAAGGCCAACGGCGCCTAGCGTGAGCGCACCGGCGACGACAAGGAGGGCAGCGCGGTTCGGCGGATCGCGGGGCGCGGCACCAACCGTCACGATCTAGCCCACCTTCCTCATCTGCTCCGCCATGCTCCGGAGGATCGTGACCTGTTCGGGATTGAGCCCAACGGTTTCGATCGCCTCGGGATCAGAGGGACGCCGCCGCACTAAATCTGCCGGTGTGGTGTTCAGCGCAAGGGCGGCCGCGACCAGGAACTCGCCATCCCAAGCCTGCTTGCCGTTTTCAATCCGGCTGATGGTCGCGGCGGTCGTGTGGAGCGCCTCCGCGAGGCGATCCTGGTTCCACCCGCGGTGCTGGCGCCACTCGCGCAGATAGAAGCGTGGTTGCGGCATAGGTAATAAGATGCCGCAGCTGACTTTGGGTGTCCGTGCCCGCTGACGTAAAATCGCCCCTTGCGCGCACTTACGGCTGATGTAAGTATGCGGCCCATGCTCAAAGCGTGGCTCGCTCAAAATCGCACTCGCACCAAGGATGAGATCGCCCGAGAAATCGGCATCTCCACGGTGAGCCTGTGGCGCATCGCTGAGGGGCGGCAACAGCCGTCCCCCACGGTAGCGGTCGCCATCGAACGCGTGACCGGCATCCCCGCGCTGAGCTGGGCGAATGAAGCGCTCCGGCTGGCGCGGTCGGCATGATCCGCGCCCGCCACGCTCTCCTGTTCGGCCTCGCGAGCTGCACCCCCGCTGGTGGCGGCTCGCCCGTCTTCGTCGCGGCCGCCCTGGTCGCCTTCCTCATCCGTCGCGCGGTGATCGCCGCCCGTCACGCTGCGAAGGGCGCCGCCAGCCGCCCGCGCCTGCGCCACCTCGGCTGGCGAGGCGTCTGAGCATGGACGCGACCGCAACCCACGCCGCGTGCGCGGCCACGATGGAGCACGACCATGGACGCGACCTTCCAGGAGTTCGGGGAGGGGCCTGCCGGCTCCGACCCGGACGTCATGACCGCCCAGGCGCAGGGGAGGCTGAAGTCGTTCTTCGAGCGCATCGAGCGCCTGGAGGAGGACAAGGCCGCGGTGGCGAACGACATCAAGGAGGTCTTCGCGGAGGCCAAGGGCGAGGGCTTCGACACCGCCATCATGCGGCAGGTGCTGAAGCTCCGCGCCATGGACAAGGTGAAGCGCGACGAGATGGAGGCGCTGATCGACCTCTACCTGTCGGCCATCGGGGGTCTCTGAGCGCCGCCTACCACGTCGCGCTCCCGCCGCAGGACGCCGACGCCGTCCAGCGCCAGCCGCAGAACATCCGGCGGGCCTCATCCATCCGACTTCAGGATGAGCCGCACCGCGTCGGCGTTCAGCTTGTCCGCAAGACGGTTGAGCGCGTGCTCCGTCCGGCCGCCTACCGCGGCGCCGGCATCTCGCTGCACGTGCGCCCGGTCCAGGAAGTGGATGGCGCGCGCGAAGTCTTCGTCCGCGGGGGTCGGCTTGGTGTCGATCATGGGCTGAGCCCCTTGCTTCGCTCGCACACTCAATGCGCGAGCGCCGCCCCCCGCGTCACCGAAACTCAACCCATGGGGCTTTCGCGATGACCGACCCCGTGGAGGCCTACTACCAGCAACAGGCGCGCTTCGCCCGCATGTTGATCGACGCCTGCCAAGGCACGTGCGCGGCGGCGGAAGCGGTGAAGCTCTCCGAAGGCACCGTCTCCCGCTACCGGAACCCGATCTACAAGGCGGTGATGCCCCTGCCGGTCATCATGGCCCTGCAGGAGCACTGCGGCCGGCCGGTCTACACCCAGGCGCTCACCGACCTCGTGACGCCCGCCGCGCCCGGCGAGCTGCAGGATGACGTCTGCCAGTCGGTCGAGGACGCGGCGGCGATCCTGTCCACCGTACGCGCCCGGCCGAAGGGCGCGGGCCTGACGCCCCGCGAGCGGGACGCGCTGCACCGCCTCGTGGCGATGGCGAAGGAACACCTCGAGCAGGTGGACCGCGACATAGACGCGGGCGGTGTCACCCCGATCCGCAGGGGCGGCGCATGAACCAGGCCGACCTTTTCACCTATCCCGACGCGCCCGGGTTCAAAGCTCGCGCCACCTCTCGCGCGGCGGCGGAGGGCGTCGCCACCAAGTCCGGCCCGCTGCGCGATCGCGTGCTGGCGGCGCTGAAGGTGCGCGAGGGCACGCCCGAACAGGTGGCGCTGCGCATCGGCGAGCCGCTGATGAACTGTCGCCCGCGGTTCTCCGAACTGGCCCGCAAAGGGCTGATCGTGGACAGCGGCCGGCGCGGCCTCGCCATGGGCGGGCGTCAGGCGATCATCTGGAGGGCGGCGTGACGCTCGCTCAACCCGAAATCGTCATCGATCTCCCACGCGGCCTGAAGACCGTTCTCGACGGCTCGGAGAGCTGGGCGCTTCATCGCCGTTGGCACGTCCTTAGCCGCCCCGGAAAGCGGCCATACGTCAGAAGCAACGACCGTCGCCGACAACTTCTCCATCGGCTTGTCCTCGGAGTTGTCGATCCTCGGGCAGCGGTAGATCATCTGAATGGTGACACGTTGGATAACCGTAGGGCAAACCTGCGCCTCTGCGATCGCTTTACCAATGCCCGCAACATAGCCGGTCCGCGGTCTGATAACACTTCCGGCTACCTTGGCGTGACACAAGACGGCGCGAAGTGGCGCGCGACGATACGTGTCGAGAACAGGTTAATCTATCTCGGTTCATTTGAGACTGCCGAGTTGGCGCGAGATGTAAGGCTTGTAGCCGAGCGCCATTACTGGGGCGAGCAACCCCGGCGAGCCGAGGCGCTGAGGGGCGTCGGCTGATGGCCCGGCAGCAGAATGAGTTCCGCCTCCAGTGCGTCGTGGCCGACTTCCTGGCGACGTGCGTCCCGGACCTGCTCTGGAGCGCGTTCCCTGCGGGCGAGGCGCGCTCCAAGGCGACCGGCGGCCGCCTGTCCCGTATGGGGCTGAAGCGCGGGTGGCCCGACATCATCGCCGTGCTTCCCGATGGCCGCACATGCGGCTTCGAACTGAAGGCCGAGGGCGAATACCTGCGCCCCGAGCAGCGCGCGATCCGCGACGGCTTCCACGCTCGCGGCGCCCCTCACTTCGTCATCCGATCACTCGACGACCTGCGCCAGTCGCTCGCCGAGCTGAACGTCCCCACCCGTGAGCGAGCTTCTTCATGAACGCCCCCACCTGGTCGCCCGAGCGCCTGGACGTGCTCCGCGATCTCTACGTCGAACAGCGCCTCTCCGCAGGCCAGTGCGCCATCCGCATGAAGGAGACGCGCGGCTCGATCTCAGGGGCGCTTCACCGCTTCAAGATCAAGCGCGGCATCCCCCGCCCGCCTCGGCAGAAATGGCCGAAGGAGAGGGTGGACGAACTCGCCCGTCTTGCTGCCGACGGGTTCAGCGGCCCCGCCATCGCCGACAAGCTGGGGTGCGGGAAGACGACGATCGCCCGCAAGGCCGCCGAGCTGGGGATCACCTTCACGGGCACGATCCGGAGGGAGCTGAAGCCGCCAAAGGAGCCGAAGGCGCAGCCGGTCGCCCGCGCCCCAGCTCCCGCACCCGCCGCCGTCCGGCCTCCCACGCTGATCGCGTCGGAGCCGGCGGCCGGAGGCGTCACCATCGACGGGCTGGGCGCCTTCACCTGCCGCTGGCCTCTCGGCGACGCACGCAAGGAAGCCGACGGCCTCCAGCGGTTCTGCGGCGAGCGGATCGCGTTCAGCCCCAAGCGGATGCGCGCGCCCTACTGCGCCTGCCACGGGGCTCAGGCGGTGGCCGCCGTCCAGCCCGCCAAGCGGGTGAAGCCCTACGAGCCGAACGTCATCTTTCGCCGTCCGCAGCGGGAGGCGGCGTGACCCGTCCCGCCCCCAGCGTCGAGGCGATGGTCCAGCGCGGCCTCACCAAGCTCAAGACGGCACAGCGCCGCGAGGGCTTCAAGGCGCGCGCGTTCGGCGCGGTGCAGGTCTTCATGGAGTCGATCCCGGCCGCCCACCACGCGGAGGCGGGCGCGATCCTGCGCGACGCCGCCATCGCCCGCAGCGCGCTCCTCACCGACCCTCTCACCGAGGCCTGCGCCATCCAGGCGATCTCTCGGCGCATGTGCCCGGACGCGGCTTGCCCGGATGCGCGCGCGGCTGGTGAGGCGCTGTTCCGTCCGAAGAGGAGGGCGGCGTGAGCAAGCTCTCCAAGGCCCAGATCAAGTCCCACCAGCGGGCGCTCGGCTACCTCGCGCAAGCGACCATGACGCACGACGAGCGCGAGTTCGTCTTCGACAACTGGCAGGAGTCCGCGAACCACATCAACAGCGCCGCCGGGGCCTTCTTCACGCCGCTGGCGCTGGCTTGGGATTTCGCCATCGACGTTGGCGGCCAACGGATCCTCGACCTGTGCGCGGGCATTGGGGCGCTCTCGTACGCAACGCTTCACTACGACGAGATGGGACGGCGAGCTTGCGGCCTTTCTCCCGCGCAGATCACCTGCGTGGAGATCAACCCCGACTACGTGGCGGTCGGCCGTCGGCTCGTCCCCGAAGCGGAGTGGATCGTCGCAGACGTCTTCGAGCTTCCGGATCTCGGCCGCTTCGACTGGGTAATCTCCAACCCGCCCTTCGGGAAGCTTGCGGGTAAGGCGGACTTCGACCTCGCCGTCGTCGAGCGGGCGCGCGACCTCGCCGACAACGCCACCTTCATCCTTCCCGCCATGTCCGTCCCGTGGGCCTACAGCGGGCGCCCGTTCTTCGACGACAGGAGGCCGAGCGAGAAGGCGAGGCGTTTCCGCGAGCGCACGGGCATTGAGCTTCGCCCAGGCTGCGGTGTCGACTGCAGCACCTACCGCGACCTGTGGCGCGGGACAGCGCCCGCCGTGGAGATCGCGCTAGCCGACTTCACCGAGGGCCGAGGCGCTGCCTGGCCCGCCGAGGAGGTGGCTGCTCCGGCGGCGGATCAGCCAGACCTATTCGCGGAGGCCGCGTGATGGGCAAGCGTAGCGACTTCCCGCGCGTAGAGCGCGACTTCTACCCGACCCCTGCTGAGGCGGTCCGGCCGCTTCTCGCCCACCTCTCACCGGGCACGCGGTTCATTGAGCCGTGCGCCGGAGACGGGGCGCTGATCTCCGTGCTCGCGTCCGCTGGCCACCACTGCCTCATGGCCTCCGACATCGCGCCGCGCGCGGAGACCGTTGCCGCGGCAAATGCGCTTGAGCTGCGGCTCGACGGCCTGCTCCCCGGCGACGTCATCATCACCAACCCGCCCTGGCGACGTGACGTGCTGCACCCGCTGATCGTCCACCTGTCCGATCAAGCGCCAACGTGGCTGCTGTTTGACGCGGACTGGATCCACACGCGGCAGGCCGCCCCACTGCTGGCGCGCCTTCGCCGCATCGTCTCGGTCGGACGCGTGAAGTGGATCGCGGACTCCCCGTTCACCGGGAAGGACAACTGCGCCTGGCACCTGTTCGGGCGCCTGAGCGCCGCGGCGCCGGCCTTCTACGGGAGGGCCGCATGAACCGCGGCGGGATGGGCGCACACCAGAGTGCCGCCTCTCAGACGGTCGTGTGGCTGACCCCGCCCGGCATCGTTCAGGCGCTCGGCTCCTTCGATCTCGACCCCTGCGCGCCGGACGTGCAGCCCTGGCCGACTGCGACCGAGCGGTACGCGGAGCGCGGGCTGGACCTGCCGTGGTGGGGGAGGGTGTTCCTCAACCCGCCCTACGGGCCGCCCGCTGTGATCGGGCCGTGGATGCGCCGCATGGCGGGCCACGGCTGCGGAACGGCCATCATCTTCGCGCGGACAGAAACGGCCGTGTTCTTCGAGACGGTCTGGCGAGCCGCGACCGGCTGCCTGTTCCTCAAGGGCCGTCTGCACTTTCACCATGCCGACGGCCGCCGCGCAGCGGCCAACGCCGGCGCGCCGAGCGTGCTGGTGGCCTACGGCTCCGACGACCTCGACCGGCTCGCGGAGTCGGGCATCGACGGTCAGCTCGTGCCGTTGCAGCTCCCGCGCGGGGTCGTCGTCGCGGCGCTGGCGAAGTCGTGGCGCGAGGTCGTGCACGCCTGGGTGAAGGCGCAGCCCGGCCCGGTCTCGGTCGCCGAGCTCTACGTCGCCCTGTCGCGCCACCCGAAGGCGCGCGGCCGGCGACACGTGCGAGAGAAGCTGCGCCAGACCCTGCAGCGCGGGCCTTTCCGCCCTGTGCAGCGCGGGTTCTGGGAGGCCTGCTGATGGGCGTCTCCGTAATCGTCGGCGATTGCCGCTTGCGCCTGCGGGAGCTTCCCGACGAAGCCTTCCATACGTGCGTGACCTCGCCGCCCTACTTCGGCCTGCGCGACTACGGTGCCGACCGCCAGATTGGCCAAGAGGCAACGCCATCCGCCTTCGTCGCCGAGATGGTCGAGGTGTTTCGTGAGGTGCGGCGGGTGCTCCGGCCCGACGGGACGCTTTGGCTGAACCTAGGCGATAGCTATGCGGGGTCGTGGGGAGCTCAAAGCCGCGATCATGCTGGGAAGCACGCGCCAAACGCGTCGGCGATCAGTGCGAACCAGATCAAGGCGGCCGCGCGGCGCGCCTCCGGCACTGGGAGCATCCCGCCGGGAAGCGGCCTTAAGCCGAAAGACCTGATCGGGATTCCTTGGCGCGTCGCGCTCGCTCTTCAGGCGGACGGATGGTGGCTTCGGCGCGACATCATTTGGTCGAAGCCGAACCCGATGCCGGAAAGCGTCACCGACCGGTGCACGTCGTCCCACGAATACATCTTCCACCTCTCCAAGTCCGAGGATTACTTCTACGACGCTGCGGCGATCAGGAATCCTCCATCCCAGGCGCTGATCGACCAAGTCGAGGCCGGATATGCCGGGGAGGACACCAAGGACTATGGCGGAGGCCGGGCGCAGTCGGCGAGTGGCACGAAGGCCCGGATCATCGCCGGCGCCCGCGCCCGCGTTGATAAGCAGCGCGGCCACGGCCGGCGTCACGAAGGCTTCAATGGCCGCTGGGATGCACTGAGCAGAGAGGAGCAGCTCGCGCTCGGCTCGAACAAGCGCTCGGTCTGGGAGGTTGCGACGCAGCCCTTCCGCGGCGCGCACTTCGCGACCTTCCCACCCAAGCTGATTGAGCCCTGCATCCTGGCCGGCTGCCCGGCTGGCGGCTTCGTCCTCGATCCGTTTGGCGGGGCGGGCACCACCGGCCTTGTGGCCGACCGGCTTGGCCGAAGCGCCACGCTGATCGAGCTGAACCCTGAATACGCCGCCATCGCAGAGGCTCGGGTCAGGGCGGATGCAGGCATGTTCTCTGACGTCGAGGTGGCCGCATGACCCTCACCCTCCGCCAGGCGCAGACCCTCGCCTTCATCAAGACCTACCTCCAGGCCACGGGAGGCGTCTGCCCCACCTACGCCGAGATCGGCATGGGGATCGGCGTCGCCAGCAAGACGAGCGTCGCCCGGCTGGTCGGCCAGCTTGTCGACCTCGGCTTCCTGACCCGCGTCCCGCGCAAGCACCAAGCGCTGGCGCTGACGCCGCCGCAAGTCGAGCCGTCGCTCCAGGGCACGTTCTACCCCTGCGAGCGCGGCGTGGTGAGCCGCGTCGGCCGCCGCATCGCCTTCCGGCGGAGGGCGGCATGACGGTCGGGCTTCGAAAGTCGCCGTGGCTCAAGGAAGCGGACCTGGTCTCCGCCTTCCTTGAGTGGCTGGCGAAGTGGAACGCCGGTCTCGGCAAGCGCGACCACCGCAGCGGGGCGCGCATCGACTCCACTTGGACGGTCTATCCCGAGTCCTGCGGCTGGGACCTGCTCCTGGTCCGCGACGTCGATGGGTTCCAAATCGGCGTCGAGGCCAAGCTCGCGCTGAACCCCGAAGTCGTGCTGCAGGCCGCCCCGCGCGTAGGCTTCGTCTACGCCGACCAGGAAAGTCCCGACGTTCGCGCGGTTCTGGTCCCGGAAGCGCGCGCCGGCGCCGGGATGTGCGCGATCGCGCGTCGCCTCGGCCTCGCCGTCATCACGGGCGCCATGGCCGAGGGCGTCTACGACTGGCGTATCCGCGGCTACGGCGACCCCCGGCCGGTGTTCATGCCGCGGCCGCCGTCGGCGGAAGACCTTCGGGACTCGCACGCCGAAACCGACTGGCCGGAGTGCTGTCCTGAGAAGCGCCACACCCTGCCCGCCTACGTCCCGGACGTCGCCGCCGGCGTGCCGGCCCCGACGCAGCTCACCGCTTGGAAAATCAAGGCCATCAAGGTCGCCGTGATCCTTGAGCTGCGCGGCCACGTCTCGCCGGCGGACTTCCGCGCGCTGCGCATCGACATGTCGCGGTGGTCGCAAAGCGGCTGGCTGCGGGCGGAAAGCCGCGGGCGGTGGGTGTGGGATCGCCCCCCGGACTTCAAGGCGCAGCATCCGACCAACTACGCGCAGATCGCGGCCGATGTCGCGACTTGGCTGCCTGCCGGCCTGTCGATCGAGCGCGACGCCCCCGCCGACGGAGAACTTCTGTTGGAGGGCGTAGCGGCATGACGGACAGCACCGAAGAGCGCCTCGCCACCTCCGTCGCCGAACAGGTGATGACAGCGCCCGACGCCTGCGTGCGGCGGCTGTGCCTCGCCTTCATCACGCACGGCCTGCGCTCGGCCGACGACGCGCAAGGCTTCCTCCGCGAGTGCTCCGAGGCCCTCGACGGCGGCTGTCTGCATACCGCCTTCCCGCTGTCGTGGGCGGCGCTGAAGGGGAGGGTGGGGTGACGCTCACCTTTCTCTCGGTCTGCGACGGCATGGGCTGCGCGAACCTCGCTTTCCGTCCCCTCGGCTGGCGCCAGGTGCTCTCGTCCGAGATCGACGCCGCACCGCGCTCGGTGCTCGCCCACCATCTGGGCGCCCATGACGTGCGCCGGTCGGGGCTTGGCGGCCGGGTGGCGCTCTGGGGCGACTTCTCCGCCTTGCGCATCCGCCACCTCGTTCGCCTGGGTGTCGAGCTGCCCGACGTGCTCTGCGGCGGGACGCCTTGCCAGGACTTCTCGGTCGCGGGGCTGCGGGCGGGTCTCGCCGGCGCGCGCGGCGACCTCACCCTCCACTTCATCAGGCTCGCCAATGCAATCGACGCTGCTCGACGTGTTCGAGGCCTCCCTGGCCTCATCGTCCTCTGGGAGAACGTCCCCGGAATCCTCAGCCACAAGGACAACCCCTTCGGCAACGTCGTCTCGGCGCTGGTGGGAGAGGATGCCGCCATCAGTCCGGCTGGGGGAAAATGGACGGACGCGGGTCTGGCAGTTGGACCCGCGCGCGCCGCAGCGTGGCGCATCCTCGACAGTCAATTTTTCGGCCTGGCCCAACGACGCGAGCGTCTGTTCGTTGTCGCAAGTGCTCGAGAGGGGTTCGATCCCGCAGCGGTACTTCTTGAGTGGGAAGGCGTGCGCCGGAATACTCCGCCGAGCCGAGCGGCGGGGTCGGGAACTGCCGCCAACGCTTCACAGCGCGCTGGCGCAGGCTGCGAACACGCCGGACTGTCGGAAGACGGGCGGCCCGTCGCCCAAGGCTTTGGAGGACTCCCGAGCTGCTCAGCGACGGACACCGCAGCAGCGCTGACCGCCCATCCCGGTGGTCGGTTCGATCTTGAGTCGGAGACGTTTGTCGCGACCGTTTCCGCACTAACGGCGAGCGGGGTTGGCACGTGCGGAGCGGATGACAACCAAGCCCAAGCGGGCCACCTCGTCCCTGTGGCGGCGGACCTATGCCCGACCTTGCGCGCGGGCGGCAACAGCACGGGCGGCGACCGGCCGCCAGGCACCGACGTCGACACGATGGAAAGCCTCATCGTGCAGCCAGTCACCTACTCGATCATGCCCCAGAACAGCTCGCGCGATTACAAGGCGCGGGAGGTGGCGGTCGCCTTCGCGCTCCGCGGCCGCGAGAATGGCGCCGTCCCTGAAGTGGAGGGTGACGGCTCCAAGGTCGGGGCGCTCCGGGCTGCAAGCGGAGGGTCGAGCCGAGACTACGTGGCGTTCAGCCCCGACGTGGCCGCTACCTTGGTCGGCCGCTCAAGCCGCGGAGGCGGACAGACGAACAGCCCAGGGCACAACGCCGATCAGCAGATCGTCGCGACGGCCGCCGCCGTCCGCCGCCTGACACCGGTAGAGTGCTGCCGCCTCCAGGGCGTGCCGGACTCGTATTTCTCCCCTGTCCTCCACCGCGGCAAGCCGCTGGCGGACGGCCCCATCTACAAGATGCTCGGCAACGGCTGGAGCATCCCCGTGATCCGCTGGATCGGCGAGAGGATCGCCGCCGAAGCCGCGCTAGCCTCCGGCATTCGGGAGGCCGCGTGAACGCCCCCTTCGATCAAGCCGAAGCCCTGGCCCTCGCCCGTGAGATCGGGACCGGCGCCGCGGCGGAGCGCTACGCCATGACCGTCCGCGACTTCGCCAACGCCATAGGCGTGGCCGTCACCAAGAAGGACGGAGGCCGGATCGGCGCGGAGAAGAGCCGCGGCCGCCCGCGCGGGCCGAGCGCGCACACCGTGACGTCGAAGTGGAGAAAGCGGTGAACGTAGGAGAAGCCGTGCTGTCTGGACGCCACCGCGCCCACAAGGTGAGCCCTCGCGCTGCAGGGCTCGCCGTCGAGGCGCTGCAGGCCCGCTTCCCAGACCTCCCCAACCCTGAGGCGATCGTGCGGATCGTGGCTCAAGCCTACGCGCCGCAGCTCCTGAAAGAGAAGTCGACCAGCGGCCGCTACAGCCAGCACACCCGGAAGCTGGCCGCGATGCAGGTCGGGGAGATCGCGCGCTTCCACGGCACCAGCTCGAGCATGATCCACGCGAAGTGCCGGGCTGCGCGGCTGCTGTCGGCCAATCCGCAGATGAAGTGGCGCACCGACGCCCAGCCCGACGGCTGGATCCGCGTGACCCGCATGGCCGACGGCGCGCGCCGCACCACCGCGATCACCTCCGACGTCACCCGGACCATCATGGCGATGGAGGTGGGCGACAGCGCCATCATCACCACGCTCGGCCGGCGTGAATGCTTCACCTCCGCCTACAAGAGCGTCGCCCGTCGGATCATGGGCAGGCCCGACGCGCAGTGGACGTCGAAGCAGACGACCAAGGGCGTTCGCGTCACGAGGGTCGCATGAAGATTTCGCCGCCCCAACGGGAACTGACGCCGGAAGAGAAGGTGGAGGAGGGCATCCGCCTACAGGGCATCGACTCCGCCTGGCGCAAATACTCTGAGGCCCCGGGCTACTCTGAACGCACCGCCGCCAGACACATGGCGGACCAGGCCCTGGCGCTCGTGGCCCTCTACGAGGGCGAGGACGCTGCGCTGATGCGAGCGGCGCAAATGATGCTGTCTCTCAAGCGTACGCGGGAGGGGTGGTGATGACCGAACGCGACATCATCGACGTGCGGCCCGCCGCCGCCCCGGCAAAGGCCATCATTGCGGAGGTGGCCGCGCGCCACGGGCTGCGGCCGGAAGACCTGAAGGGCAGGGCGGTCGGGCGCGAGATCGCGTGGCCGCGGCAAGAGGCCATGGCGGTCCTTCGCGTCCGCACGCGGCTCAGCACCACTCAGATCGGCGCTCTACTCGGCGGGCGCGACCACTCCACCGTGATCCACGGAATCCGTGTGCACGAGCGGCGCCGGACGGTGCAGCCATGAGCCGCGCCGACACCTGGATGCCGCTCTACGTCGCCGACTACCTGCGCGACACCACCCACCTGAGCGCCGAGGAGCACGGCGGCTACCTTCTCCTCCTGATGGGCTGTTGGACACGCGGCGGGCTGCTGCCGGCCGAGGATGCGAAGCTCGCCGCCATCGCCCGCATGTCTCCCGCAGCGTGGAAGCGCTCGGGCCGCACGATCATGGAGTTCTTCACGCGCGAGGGAGACGGCTGGACCCATAAGCGGGTGGCGGCGGAGCTGAGGCGGTCGCAAGAGCTTAGCGAAAAGCGGCGAGCAGCGGGAGCAAAAGGCGGCGAGGCGAAGGCGCAAAACGCTGGCAACGGGCTAGCAAATGCCAAGCAAAAGATAGAGCAAAAAGCTACACCTGCGCGTGTCGCGCCACCTTCACCTTTACCACCTCCTTCGGAGGTAAGCTCAGTCGCTAACGCTCCTGAGCTTGTGCTCGCTGGCGAGAAGCCGGAAGCCCGAAAGGCCCCCAAGCGGCCCATCCCTGATGGCTGGATGCCATCGGAGGGTGGCCGCCGCTACGCCATCGAGCGCGGGATGCCGCCCGAAGCGGTCGAGGGACAGGCCGAGCGGTTCCGCGACTTCCACGCCGCCAAGGGCAGCACCTTCGCGAACTTCGATGCCGCTTGGCGCACGTGGGCTCAAAACTTCAACACCTTCAGGCCGAGGGTCATCAATGGAACGGATCGACAATCTCCCGGCGTCGAGAAACTCGTCGCTGTCGGCGGCGCTATGCGAGCGGCTTTCCGTGACGGGTGATCCCACCGACCGGCTCGCCCGGCTGGATGGAGCCGAGCTGCAGCTGCTGCGCCACGAAGCGCCGGCGCTCATCGCCGAGGCCAAGCGCACGGCCACCGCGGAGGACATCGAGCGCGTGCTCACCCCCCTGGTGGCGGTGTTCGGGGTGTCGGACGCGGCCCAAACACGGGTGTTCTGGAGGGCCTACCACCAAGTGCTCAGCAGCCTTCATCCCGAGGCGCTGGAGCGCGCCGCCGCGAAATGGCTGGAGACGGGGAAGTTCTTCCCGAAGCCCGCCGAGCTGCGCGACATAGCCCGGACATTGCCGCTGCGGTGCGTGCTCATCGCGACCCACGCCCGAGCCGCGCTCAGCTATCGGCGGGCGGCATGAGCGAGTCCGCCGCTGAGATGCTGGCCGCTGTTCGCTTCGGCATGGAGCGGCGCATCTCCAACCAGGGCGAGATGCCACCGGAGCGCTGGACCTCAGCGCAGGTCGCGCTGCTCAAGTCGATCGCGGCTTGTGAGAACCTGGCTCCGATCTACTGGCGAGCCGTCGACGCACACCGCGTGGGAGACTTCATCTCGACACTGACGATGCTCGCCGCCCGCGGGCTCCTGACCGTGGAGGGCGAAGCCATTCGCCCCACCAACCTGGCCTTCGCCGCCTGCGACGACGTGAAGAACGCCTAGCGAACACCTGAGACGTTCCGCCGCAACGGCTAAGGTCTCGCACATCGGGCATGGAGGGGTGTCCCGGAGTTGCACCCCAGATGTTGTCCACCCCCATTCCTGTGGTGCATCCGTCGCTGAAGGCGCGCTCAGAGCGGCTTCGGGCCGAGGGCGACGCCGTCCCGGTCAGCATCCAGGATCTCCGTTCCGCGGGCATCGCCGAGCGCGCCCGACAGATGGCGATCGGGGCGAGCGGCCGGAAGCACGCGGCCACCCTGCGCGGCGACACGCCGACGGCCCGCCGAGAGCGCGGGATGGAGCGTTCTCAGCTGGCCGTCGCTCGAGACGCGGAGGCCCGCCTCGCGGCGGATCGGAGCGAGCGCGCGGACAAGCGCTGGATCGGCCGGGTGACGGAAGAGACGGCGGCGCTGGAGTCGGCCCGCGGCGAGACGGTGGACCGGCGCCTCGGCGGCGGCCTGCGGATCACCTCCCGAGACGGGCTCGCCACCCTCGCCAAGCCCGACCGCACACCCCAAGACGGCGATGCGGTGCAGCCGCTCACGAGCGTCCAGTACCGCGCCGGCCTCCTCTACCGGGACATCTTCGAGGGCGCGCGGGAGCAGCTGGGAAGCCAGCTCGGCGCGATCCAGGGCTCAGCCCGCGGGCCGGTCGCGCACGACCCCGACCGCAAGTCGTGGGCGCAGCGCAAGTCGGAGCTGGCGCGCGAGCTGGTGGAGGTGGAGGGCCTCGTGTCGAAGGCGACCCTGGATCCTCGCGCCGTCACCCTGCTGCGCGAAGTCGCCGGCTGCGGCCGCTCGCTCTCCAGCCTCTCTCCCAGCGGCTCGCGCCGGGAGAAGGACGCCAAGCTCATCCGCACCGTCCTCGACGTGGTGGCCGTGCGCTTCAAGGTGTCGGACCACGCCGCCCGCATCCAGGTCACCACCTTCGACACCTCCAGTGAGGTGTGCGCGTTCGCCGCGTGCGAGGCCGCAACGGCGGCTTGACCGTCGGGCGGGTTCGCGTCATCTAACCCTATCAGCGCGACACGCGCCCCAGCCCGCCCCGGACCACCGGCGGCGGGTTTTTCATGTCCGCGCCTATCGCCAGGGGAAGTCGGCCGCACCGCCCCGGGATGATGCGCTTACCGCCCTGCACTGCCTCGGCAGTGGCTCGGCGGCGGCCGGGTCTCGCCCAAGAAGCGCCGGAACACCCGCTTGTAGGAGGTCCGCATGGCGCACCTCAGCGAGGACGACGTGCTCCTAGAGCACAACGCCGCCATCGCCAGCCTGACGGACGTGCAACGCGCGGCCATCGCCCGCTGCGGCGAGGTCCGCAAGTTCAGCGCTCACGGCCTGTTCGGCGGCTACCCGCCCGAGGATCGCCTTCGCGCCGTCTGCCGCGTCGAGGCGCAGCGCCGCAACCGCTTCCTGGCGGCCTGACATGCACCCGCTCGCGCCCGCCGTGCTCCACGCGTGGGTGGAGGTCTACGCCTCCGTCGTGACCGTCGCCCTGGTGCTGACAGGGATCGCCGCGATTGACGCCTTGGCTCGTGAGAAGCGCGCCATCCGCGCCGCCGAGGAAGCCGCCGATCTCGCTGCCGCCGCGCATGATCGCGAAGGTCAGCTCCAACACGACATCAGCAAGGCTTTGAGCGCCGCCGCGGGCCGCACCAACCGCGACGCCAAGGGCCGCTCTCGTGCTCGTCCAGTTTGAAGCGCCTGGCGGCGAAGTGATCGAGCGCAGCGACGTGGTGCTGAACCCGTCGGCGCTGCCTCGCATCATCAGCGCCGAAGAGGGGTGCTTCTGGTTCAGGAGCATCGTGGTCACGACCGACTGCGTGTTCCTTCCCGCCTACCGTCTGGCGCGCGAAGTCAGCGCGGCTCGCCACTGACGCCCGCTTCGATGCTCCCGTCCGCCCATCCTGGCCTGCGCTCGCTCCTGATCCGCGACGCCCGCGCATTCCGCTACGAGGCTGGCAAGGTCCGAAGAGAGGCTGAGGCCCGCGCTCGCGAGCTTGAGGGCTACGCCGAAGCCGCCGACCGCACGCTGCGAGAGCTGACCAACCGCGGTTCAGTGTGAGCCGCTACGACGCGCGCTCAGACGCCGCGGCCGCATATCGGCGTCTCTACAACACAAAGCGCTGGCACCTTATCCGAGCCGAGCAGCTTCGCCGCCACCCGCTGTGTGCGCAGTGCGCTCAAGAGAACGTCACAGCGCCCGCCACCGTCTGCGACCACGCCGTGCCGCACCGAGGCGACGAGACGCTGTTCTGGTGCGGCCCGTTCCTGTCGCTCTGTAAGCCGCACCACGACGTGTGGGCTCAGCGCCGCGACACCTTAGGCTACCTGCCCGGCTGCGATGGGGCAGGACGACCGCGTGACCCGACTCACCCATGGAACCGCAGGGACTGAAGACCACCGACCCCGCTGACGCCGCGCCACGGCAATACGCGCAGAGGGGATAGGGGGGCCTCAAGACCTGAAACCCTGGGATCAGAAGACCGGACACGAACCTGCATTTGCGTCGAGATCGATTTTTGGAAGGGGGGTTAGCGCACCCCCGTAGGGGGTGGTCGTGACGTTGGTGCCGATTCCTGGCGGCGACGGTGTTCCAGCCGAGCCGGATTGGTCGGCGCTCTACACCGACGAACTCGACATCGCGCTCGCTCGAGATGAGTGGGGCGTCGTCGTCCGCGAGCTGCAGGAAGCGCAGACGCTCTCAGCGGCGAACGGCCACGCGATCAAGCGCCTGGTGCTCTACCGGGTCGAGTACGAGCGCGCGGCCCGCAGCATCACCGAGCACGGCGTGCTTCAGCAGGCGGCTCGGACGAAGGTGCCGAAGGTGAACCCGAACTGGTCCATCATGCGTCAGGCCGGCGAAGAAATCCGGCTGCTGGAGGTCGAGTTGGGCCTTCCCCCCGTCCGCCGCGGCCGCACGACGAAGGTTCAGAAGAAGGCGAAGGCCGCGCGCGCCGCCGACGCATACCTGAAGCCGGTCGCCGGTAGGTAATGGCCCCCGCCAAGCGGTCGCGGCGCGGCGCCGATCGCTTCCCTGGGGACCCCACCTCGCGGTGGGCCGCCAGCGTGGTGGATGGGCAGATCGTCGCCGGGGAGCTGGTCCGTCACGCCGCTGAGCGACATCTTCGGGACTTGACCGATGGGCCCGCGCGCGGGCTGCACTGGGACGCCGCCAAGGCGAGCCGGGTGATCGGCTTCTTCCCAGCGGTTCTGTCGGTGACGGCAGGCGCCGCCGCAGGCCAGCCGTTCGAGCTGCTGCCCTGGCACGTGTTCTGCGTCGGCTCGCTGTTCGGCTGGCACCTCTCGTCCGGTCGCCGTCGATTCCGGCGCGGGTGGCTGGAGACAGGGAAGGGGCAGGCGAAGTCGCCGCTCATGGCCGCCGTGGGCCTCTACCTCATGGGGTGGGACGCGATCTCGCGGGCCGAGGTCTACGCGATCGCGTGGGACAAGGATCAGGCCAACGTCCTCTTCAAGGACGCCGTCGCGATGTGCCGGGCGGACATCCCTGGCGGTGACGAGGGGGAGAACCTCGAGGCACGCGGCGACGTCGTCATCCGCGGCACGCACGACAACGCCTGGAAGATCGAGCATCCCGAGAGCGGGTCGAAGTTCCAGAGCCTCGCCAACGGCGACGCGATCTCCGGCCCGCGACCCACGGCGGTCCTCGCCGACGAGATCCACGAGTTCAAGAACGCCGACCCCATCGAGACTTGGGCTCGAGCGATCACCAAGATGCCCGGCGACGCGCTCATGCTTCTGGGGACCAACACCCCTGCCTCCACGCAGATCACCGGCACCGCCTACAGCGACTACTACCAGAAGGTGGCGCGCGGAGAGGTCAACGACGACGCGGCGTTCGCCTTCGTCGCCCGCGTCGACAAGGCCGACCGGGACACGATTTTTGAGAACGAGGCGGCCTGGGGGAAGGCGCTGCCCGCGCTGGGCATCACCTACCCCGTCGAGAACATCCGCGAGGAGGTCAACACCGCCCGCGTATTGCTCTCAACCGCCATGTCGGTGAAGCGGCTCTACTTCGGCATCCCGACCGGGGCGGTAGACTTCTGGATCGCCGAAGAGGCGTGGGTCGCCGTTCAAGGGCCTGTCGATCCGGACGAGTTCCGGGGTTGCCGGTGCTGGCTCAGCCTCGACCTGTCGCAGAAGAACGACCTGACCGCCCTGACGGCGGTGTGGCTGGGGCTGGATGGTCGGCTGCACGCGAAGACTTGGTACTGGACGACGCAGGCGGGTCTTGCAGATCGCAGCCGACGCGACGGAGCGCCCTACGAGCAATGGGTGGCGGAGGGCCACCTGACCGCGGTTCCCGGCCCCGTGATCGACAAGACGTTCGTGGCTGAGCAGGTCGCCGAGCTCGCCGCCGAACACGACATCCAGGAGCTCGCCTTCGACCCGGCCGGCATCGCGGACTTCGAGCGCGCCTGCGGTGAGGTCGGGTTGGCGGTCTGGCGGTGGCAGGGGCCCGACACCGTGCCTGGAACTGGCGTGAAGCTGGTCAGCCACGCCCAGGGCACGCGGGTCATGTTCGAGGACAAGCAGCACTGCATGCCGCGGTCTATCGAACGGCTGGAGGATCGGGTGCTCGAGGGCGAGATCGTGATCGACGCCTCGCCCGTCACCTACTCCTGCGCGGGCAACGCGCTGGTGATCTCGGACGGCCAGAAGAACCGCGCCTTCGACAAGAAGAAGAGCCGCGGCCGGATCGACGGGATGGTGACCATCGCCATGGCGGTGGGCGCGGCCGACGCAGAGTTGGGGGAGGGCAAGAGCATGGTCCTCACCGCCGACGAAGCCTTGATCGTCATCTAGGATGGGGCTTCTTCAAAGCAGCGCGCGCTGGTTCGCCAGCGCCACCGGCGCCTATCCGACCGATCCGATGGACCGGCGCTACTGGGGCGGGAACACCGTCGTCAGCTCGTCCGGCGTCACGGTGACGCCGGAGAGCGCCTTCGGGCTGGACGTGGTGCAGTCGGTGCTCGGACGGCTGTCGGGCACCGTCTCGACGCTGCCTATGATGGTGTTCAAGCGCGGCGAGGATGGGTCGAAGGTCCCGGCGCCGGAGCACCCGCTCTACCGGCTGCTGCACCGCAAGCCGAACGGGACGCAGACCGCGCAGGAGTTCCGCTCCGAGCTGGTCACGCACTTGGCCTTCTGGCGCAACGCCTACTCGGTGATCCACCCGGGCCCAGATGGGACGCCGGTCGGCTCGCTGGAGCAGATCCACCCCTCGCGGCTGAAGCAGATCCGCCGCGATGAGAGCGGCCGCACCTACTACACCTTCCGGCGCCTGCCGCCGCTCTCCGGCGACGACACCTACCGCGACGACGAGCTGTGGCACGTCCGCATGACCCCTCTCACCGAGGACGGCCTGCGCGGAAAGTACTTGTGGGAGACCAGCAAGGACACCTTCGGCCGCGCCTTGGCGGTGGAGCAGTTCGGCGCCCTCTACTTCGCCAACGGCGGGTCGGGCGGCGGCGTGCTGGAGCACCCCGGCACCTTCAAGGACAAGGAAGAGAAGGACCGGTTCCTCGACGCCTGGAGAGACAACGGCGGCGGGATGAACCGCCACGCCGACCGGCTGCTGCTGAACGGCGTGAAGTACAGTCGCCAGACGGTCGCCAACGACGAAGCGCAGTTCCTGGAGACCCTGAAAGAGGTCGCCATCAAGCTTTGCCGCCTGTGGAACATGCCGCCGCACATGGTGGGCATCCTCGACCGCGCGACGTTCGGCAACATCGAGCAGCAGTCGACGGAGTACGTCGTCTACACGCTCGCGCCCTACATCGTCGGCATTGAGCAGTCGGCCGCGCTGACCCTCCTGACTGAGGAAGAGCAGGAAGAGTACTTCGTCGAGTTCAATGTGTCGGGCCTGCTGCGCGGCGACTTCAAGACACGGATGCAAGGCTACGCCTGGGGCCGCCAGTGGGGCTGGCTCTGCGTCAACGACATCCGCCGGCTGGAGAACATGCCTCCCGTTCCGGGCGGCGACTCCTTCCTCGTGCCGCTCAACATGTCGGCGACGGGCGCGCCGAGCGGGGACGGCGAGAACGACGCCCCCGACAAGCCCGACCCGTTCGACCCCGCCGACAACCCCAACGACCAGACGCCGTGAGGAATCGATGAACCTGCAGGCGCTCCTGACGCACGCCGCCACGTCTGAAGCGCTTGCGCTGGTCGGCACCGGCGAGCGCCTGTTTGCGCTCGACGCGTCGCGGCTGGGCGCCGGCGCGGGAAAGACGGAGCGCACGGGCGGCCCGTCTTCAATCGCCATCCTGCCGCTGTTCGGCTCCATCCGCCCGCGCGGCGCATCGGGGATGGAGGGTTTCCGCGCCCGCATTGCGTCGGCGCGGGACAACCCCGACGTGGGTGCCATCGTGCTCGACGTCGACTCGCCCGGCGGCACGGTCGCCGGGACATCGGAGGCCGGCCAAGCGGTGGCGGACGCCGCCGCGGTCAAGCCCGTGATCGCTTACGTCGACACCCTGGCGGCGTCGGCGGCCTACTGGATCGCCAGCCAGGCGTCGCAAATCTGGATGACGCCCTCGGGTGAGGTCGGTTCGATTGGCGTGCGCGCCATGCACTTGGACATCTCCAAGATGATGGGAGACGCGGGTGTGGCGGTGACCGAGATCACCTCCACCGAAAGCCCCTACAAGGCCGAAGGCTCGCCCTTCGCGCCGCTGTCGCAGGACGCGAACGACCACATCCAGGCGCTCGCCGACCGGGAGCACGGCAACTTCATCAACGCGGTCGCGCGCGGCCGGAAGGTGAGCGCCGACACGGTGCGCAGCGACTTCGGCAAGGGCCGGACGATCGCGGCCGACCGGGCGGTGCAGCTCGGCATGGCCGACAAGATCGGCTCCATGAGCGACCTTCTCGGCTCGCTTCGCACCAAGAGCGGCACGGTGCGGCGGCGCACGGCGATGGCGTTCGCCTGATGGACGTCCGCACCGCGCTCGCGGCCGCCTTAGCGGCGCGGCTTCGCTCCGAGCTTCCGAGCAATCCTGTCGCCGCCGAGCTGCTGCGACCGCCCGAACGCCAGGCGGAGGCGATCCGCTTTGTGCCCCTGAACCCGCAGCGCTGAGCCACCGGCCAGCCTGACCCCATCGCCTCCTGCGCGCCGGGCGCAGGGGAAGGCGACCCCATGCCCGGCGCACATCCCCCCAGCAAAAGGAATCGGCGATGCCGAAGAACCTGAAGGAGCTGCGCGCCCAGCGTGCGGCCAAGGCGAAGCGCGGCCAAGAGGCCGTGACGGAGTTCAACACCCTCGGCGCGAAGACCGACCGCACCGCGGACGAAGACACCAAGCTGGCCGCGCTCGAAGGCGAGCTGGTCACGCTCGAAGGCGAAGTCGCCTCGCTGGACGCCGACATCGCCGCCGAGGAAGCGAGCGTGCGTCGCCAGGGCCTGTTCGGCTCGACCGCGATCACCGACGTGCGCTCGTTCGGCGCCGGCGCCCGCACCGTGAGCGAGCCCAACCCCGAGACGACCGGCGGCTTCAAGAGCCTCGCGGAGTTCGCCGGTGCGGTGGTGCAGACCACCATGGGCCACATCGACACCCGCCTCGGCGCGACCACGGGCACCTACAACGCCAACGGCGGCGGCGCGGGCGAAGGCTTCCTCGTCCCGCCCGAGTACTCGAAGACGATCTACGACATCGCCTTCGAAGCCACCGATCTCCTCGGCATGGCGAACCCCGAGCCCACCAGTTCCAACGCCGTGTTCAAGCCGAAGGACGAAACGACCCCCTGGGGCGCCGTGGGCGTGCAGGCGGCGTGGCGCTCGGAAGGTACGCAGATGACCGCCTCCAAGGTGGCCGTCACCGGCGAGCTGATGACGCTGCACGAGCTCTACGCGTTCTGCGCCGCCTCTCAGGAGGTGATTTCCGACGCGCCGATGCTGCAGGACCGCCTGACCCGCCAAGCGGGCAACGCGATCCAGTGGAAGGCGTCGGACGCGGTGATGTGGGGCACGGGCGTGGGCCAGCCGCTCGGCTTCATGAAGGCGCCGTCCCTGATCACCGTGGCGAAGGACTCCGGCCAGGTCGCCAAGACCCTGTCGGTGAACAACCTCGCCACGATGGCCTCGGCGGTGCTCCGCACGGGCGGCAAGCCCATGTGGATCGCCAACCCCGACGTCATGCCCCAGCTGGTCGGCCTGACCATCGGCAACGTCCCCGCGTACCTGCCGAACAACAAGCCCATCGAAGGCGACCCCTTCGACGGCCACCTGCTCGGCTACCCGATCCTGTTCACCGAGCACGCGCAGACGCTGGGCGCCGTCGGCGACATCACCTGCGCGAACATGAGCGGCTACTACGCGGCGACCAAGGGCGGCGGCGTCGACATGGCGACCTCCATCCACCTCTACTTCGACCAGAACCTGACCGCCTTCCGGTGGACCTTCCGCCTGACGGGCCAGCCGTTCCTGTCGAAGCCGGTGCAGCCCGCCAACGGCGCCCGGACCAAGTCGCACTTCATCGCGCTGGCTGCGCGCTAAGCGCCCTGAGCTGAAGCCGGCCGGCGGCGGCGCGCTCCGCCGGAACCCCCCCCCCACCCCCATCGAAGGAGGCCCGGCCATGTGGCCCGCTCTCAAGCCGTCCCAGCGCGTCGCCGTGGTCGGCGCCATCGACCCTCAGTCGTCCAGCACCACCATCACCACGAGCTGGATCGACGCGTCCCAGTTCCACAAGTTCATGGCCGTGATCCAAGCCGGTGCGCTCGGCGCCTCGGCGACGGTCGACGCCAAGTTCCAGCAGGCGCAGGACAACACCGGCACCGGCGTCAAGGACGTCACCGGCGCCGCGATCGCCCAGCTCACCAAGGCCGGCACGGACAAGTCGTCCACCCAGTCCGAGCTGAACCTCCGCGCCGCCGATCTCGACAGCACCAACGGCTTCACCTTCGTGCGGCTGTCGGTGACCTGCGGCGTGGCGGCCAGCCTCGTCTCGGCCACCGTGCTGGGCTTCGACCCCCACTACGCTCCGGCCGACGCCTACGCCGCCTCGACCGTCACGCAGATCGTGAACTGATCTCGTGACGCTGCGGGTCGTCACTCCGCCGTCCGGGGGGCTGATCAGCCTCGCGGACGCCAAGGCCCACCTTCGGGTGGACTATGCGGATGCCGACGACCTGATCAGCGCCTACGTGCTCTCCGCCTCGGCGA
>JASLDZ010000067.1 GCA_030151985.1 Caulobacteraceae bacterium
GAGGAGAGGCAGGCGCGCCTTGGGCGCGCCCTGCGTCAGCTCGCGGAAGATCTGTCCGAGCGTGAAGGGGAGGTCGGCGGTCTCGGCCACATAGGCGCCGACCCCGATGAAGCCGGTGCGCGCCGCCTCGCTCCAGAAGGGATCAGCGCGGGCGCCCTCGTTGGGGAAGAGCATGGCGGCGATCTTCTGCAGTTCGTCCAGGACTCCTTCCGGGCGGCCGCGATCGATCAGCGACAGGGGATTGTAGCGGGCGGTGCGCCCGTCGGGCGCCAAGGGCTCGAACAGATGCACGGCCTGCCCGTGGGCGGCGCGAAAGCCCGCTGTCGCGTCGAAGTTCTCGCGCTTGATGTCTAGGACGACAGCGGAGCCGGGCCAGCTCAGGAGGTTGGGGATGACCACGCCTACGCCCTTGCCGGAGCGCGTGGGCGCGTAGAGCAGCACGTGCTCGGCACCTCCGAAGGACAGCGGCCGCCCCCCCTTCTGGCCCAACAGCACGCCTCCGGGGGTTCTCAGCCCGTTGCGTACGATTTCGGCTTCCCCGGCCCAGCGAGCCGCGCCGTGGAGGGGGCGCCGCCGGCCGGCGGCGATGGCCGCGGCGGGCGCGCCGAGGGCCAGGAGCGCTCCCAGTCCGCCGATCCGGATCCAGCGGGCGCCTTGCGGGGTCTGGCGCGCGCGCCAGAGCTCGACGACGCCCAAGGAGTCGCTGAGGTGGGCGTTCCCCCGATGCAAGCCGCTCAGCGCGATGACGCCGGCAAGCGTCCCCCAGAGGGCGACGCCAACCAAGGCGAAGGCACCGAGGAGCGCGCCTCGGGCGGCCGGGCTCAGGTCGTCGAACCGGCTCATATCGCGCCGCCCCGGCGCAAGGGCGCGAAGGCGACCTCCGTCACGCGAAAGCGGCCGCCTGAGCGCTCAATCTGAACCACGACATCGACCAGAAGCGCCAGCAGCGCCCGGATGTCGTCGCGGGGAAGATCGCGGCCCCCTTCGGACTCGCGCACCAGAAGCGTCAGCTGTTCGAAGGCGAGCGCGGCCGACGAGGCGTGCAGCGTGGTGATCGACCCCGGATGCCCGGTGTTGGCCTGTCGCAGATAGAAGAAGGCCGAGCCGTCGCGCAGCTCCTGCAAGAGGATGCGGTCGGGCCGCATGCGCAGCGCGCTCTCGAGGAGCGCCTTGGGGCCGACCTGCGACAGGCCCTGGCCATCCTTGGCGTAGATCAGGTTCACTTGGTTTCGGTGAGGAGCCACAAGCTCCCGCGCGTCCTCGATGGTCACCAGCCGCTCGTGTGCGGGGATGCGGCGCACGAGGCTCTTGGCCAGCGTGGTCTTGCCCGAGCCGGTCGCCCCGGAGATCAAGATGTTGCGGCGGGTCTCCACGGCCCGCACCAGGAAGGCGCGCCAGTCGCCCGCCGCGTGCAGGCTCGCCAGCTCGGCTTCCACGGCGTCGGTCGCCGCTTCGGGCCGCCTGACGCGCTCGAACAATCCGCCCTCCTCCAGCTCCTCCAGCGACAGGGCCGGGGCGCCGGGGCGGCGCAGGGTGAGCGAGACCTCCTGCGCGGCGGGCGGCGCCACGATCTGGCATCGGACGCCGCCGGGAAGGACGGTGGAGCAGATCGGGTTCTGAGCCGAGACGTCCTGGGCGGTATAGGCCGCGCTGGCGATGGCCAGGGTCGTCAGCCAGGTCCGGTCGAGTTCCGGAGCGTCGATCCACCGCCAGCCGCGGGCGTCTTCCACGCCGATCTCGCCCGGCCGGTTCACCACCACCTCGGTCACCTCGGCGCAGGCGAGCGGCGCCAGGAGCGGGGCGAGGTAGTGGTCCAAGACCGAGGCGTCGCCGCGCATGGGCTCAGCGGGGCTTGAGGGCGTAGACGCCCGAGAAGTCGAGGTCGCGGCTGACGAACAGCCCGACCTCGGAGCCCTGCGCCTTGGTCAGGGTAGGCGGGATGGAGACGGAGCCCTGCAAGGCGACCGACGCCGCGTCGTTGGCGGGTCCGCCGACGGTGGCCACGCGCGCGTCGCTGGAGGCGGCCGCGGACAGCGCGCCGCTGACGGTCGTCAGAAGAAGCGCTCCTCCGAAGCGGCTCCAGAAGTGGGTGTCCACGCGGCCGCTGAAGCCCGCCCGGCCCAGGGCGTCGGAGGCGGGGGAGGCGACGTCGACGGCCACCCCGTCGGGCGTGGTGATGCGATCCCAAAGCACGAAGAGGCGCGCGCGACCTTGGCTGAAGCCGGAGCGGTACTCGCCCAGCACGCGGGCGCCCTTGTCGAGGAGCACGACCGCGCCGTTGTCGGAGTAGACGTCGCGGGGGATGCGGCAGGTCACAAAACCGGGCGCGGAGCTGTCCAGGGCGGTCTCGAGCACGCAGGGGATCAGCGCGCCCGCGGCCAGCAGATAGTTCCGGTCCGGCAGGCGCCGGGCGCGAGACAGGCCGATGGCTGAGCCGCGGCGCAGGCCGTCCAGTTCGCTCTCGGCGGCGGCGAGGACGGTGCCCGTGGCGGCTCCGCCACCCCCTTCGACAGCGGCTTGGGCGCTTGACGGGCCCGGGGCCCGGAAGGCGACCATCGGCGCGGCGCGGACGGCGGCCAGCTCCGCCCGGGCCTGGGCCGCTCGCGCCTCCGCCATCTCCGCGGGCGCCGCGCCCGCTCCGGGCGCGGCCTGCGTCGCATCGCCGCTCGTCTGTACACCGTTGACGGGAGCGGCTTGGGCGCCGCCGGCGATCAAGGCGACAGGGGCAGCCGCCAAATCGTCGCCCGGCGACCTTCCGGCGATCGCGGCTTCGCCCTCGACCCGTCCTCGGGCGCCCGCCGGACCTGAGGCGCCGCGGCCGGGCGTGGCCGAGACGCTGGCGAAGTCCACCACCTGGCGCGCGGGCTCGGCGTCACCGGGCGCGGCCTTGCGAGTCCGCGGATGAGATCCCGTGGCCAGGAAGAAGACGCCGCACCCCAGCACGAGTCCCGCCAACGCCAAGCCCTTGCCGCCCCGGCCGAGCGTGGTCGCGCCGGCGATGGGCGAGATGGTGCGGTCGCCCGCGATGGGAGGGGGCGCGGTCGGCCGCGGGGGAGGTAGTGGCCGTAACGGCGGAGCGCCCTCAAGGTCGAGGTCGTCGATCGCGTCTTCGCTCATCGCGGACCAGCTCCGGTCTCGGTGCGCTCGACGTCGGAGGCGGCGGTGTGGGCGCCGGTGGACGCGCTGTAGGGGGCGAAGGCCTTGTTCCAGAGGCAGGCGACCTCGCGACCGCGGCGCAGACGGATCTGGCGGGCGACCTCGTGGAGCACCACGAACTCGCCGCGCACGTCCAGCGGCGCCAGGCTCTCCGACCCGTCGGGCGCGACGGTATAGAGGGCGGGGATCGGCTGGGCAGCGGGGAACCGCAGCACGGTGAAGCGTCCGTTGTCGCTGATCTCGGAGGGCGCGAGGTCGGCCGGCCCTTGGACGGCGTAGGCGAGGTTGCGCAGGCCCTCGAGCGCGCCTCGTTCCAGCCTGAACCGGACCATGGCGCGACGGATCGCGACTTCGGCGGCCGAGAGGGTCGCTAGCGCCTGGGCGCGTTCGTCCTCGGGATAGCGGAACCGCAGCTGGAAGTCGGCCGCCCCGCGTCGCCGGGGGTCGGGGCGGGTGACCAACTCAAAGGCGTACTGGCGCGTCGCCTCACCACCCTCGACCGCACTGCGCGCGGTGGTGACGATGAGGTTGGTCGGCGCGCGGCGCACCTTGGGCTTGAGGAAGAGGACGTTGTCCAAGGCGGCGACGTCCCAGGCGGAGGTGTCGCCCAGCGCCACGTGGGTCAGGGTCTCGCCCGGCGCGAAGACGATCTGGGTGGCGGTGCGGAAGGCGCCGACGACGCGCACCACCCGCGAGGGATCGTAGTCGACGCTTCGGATGCGGGCGTCCGCACCGATCTTGCCCAGGGTCGGAGCCGACCTTGCCAGCGCACCCGTGGGCGCCAGCAGGAAGGCGGCCATCAAGGCGGCGAGCGGCGCGTTCACCGGATCGCCTCCGGATCGGCGCGATAGCTCGTGACCTCGAACCCCAGCGGGTTCTTGAGCCGGTCGGCTTCAGCCATGGGCGCCTTGGCGTAGGTGAAGGCCACCGTGGCGATCCAGTTGCTGACGCTGACCTGGGCGCCCTGTCGCAGCGTGCGGCGGAAGCGGACGTTGGCGATGCTCGGGCTGACGAAGCTGACCGCGCGGATCTCGACCTGAGCTTCGGCCGCGTCGCCCCAGACCACCTGGGGGCTGGAGGGGTTCGTCGCGCGGAAGGCGTCGGCCCAGCGGCCCTGCTCGGCGGCCGTGGACATGATCGAGACCTGTCGAAAGTTGGCCTCCGCCGCCCCGGCGAGCCAGCTCTCGCGTGCTCGCACGTAGATCGCCAGCCAGTATTTGGTGACCGCCTCCTCGTAGGTGAGGTGGTCCGATCCCTTAAGCCCGGTGACGACGTCGACCGCGCCGGTGGCGCGGTCCACCCGAACCACGAACGGCTGGACGCTCTTCAAGGGAGAGAGCGCCGCGACAGCGCCTGCGCAGGCGATCGCCAGGGCGCAGGCGCAGGCGGCGACCGTCCAGGCGAGCCGCTGCGAACGGCGCGCCGCGGCCAGCCGGTCGGCGTCCCAACTGCGCGCTTCGGCGAAGTAGGTCTTGAGATCGAACGCGGGCACGCCGGTCATCCCTGGCCGCCGCAGGGTGCGAACGACCGTTCGAGGTCCGCGCGCGGGCCCGGGCCCGCTCCAGCGGTGACCGGAACCGCGCTTTTGACGGCGGCTCCTCCCGACGGCGTCGCCGTATCGGGTGGCGGGAGCACGGAGCCGTAGGGGTTGGCGGGGCGTGTGTGGCGCCCGTCACAGACCGGCGGCGCGCCCTCGAGCGGCACGCCCGAGGCTGAGGCGCATCCACCGAGCGAGAGCGCCGTCAGGCCCAGAAGGAGGGAAGCGGGAGCGCGCATGGGTCACCGTGAGGAGGAGCGGTCGCGGATCGCGCCGCCGCGTCCGCTCGAGTCGGAGCCCGGAGCGAGGGGTGGCGGCGGCGGCTTGGATCGGAGCATGGCCGCTCCGACCGCTCCGAAGTCGGCCAGCCCGGCGCTCGCGCCGCCCGCGATGCCGGCGGCGATCGCGGGCGTCTGCAGGAAGAAGATGGCACCCAGCACGCAGAGCGCGGAGAACAGCATGCCGGCGACCTCGGCGTTGGACTGGCTGTCGATCGACGGCCACTGCTGCTGCACCAGGGCGAGCACCAGCTCGAAGACGGTGATGATCAGCGCGAACAGGGTGAGGTAGTTC
>JASLDZ010000141.1 GCA_030151985.1 Caulobacteraceae bacterium
CGGGCCGCGCGCGCCTTCGCCGACCATCCCGCCGCTCTGGCGCTGCTGAGCCCGCCAGCGGACACCCTGTCGCGGTGGGTGCGGCGGCTAGGCGGCGGCGGGCGGCGGGTCGCGGCCACCTACGCGCCGCAGGGCGGCGAGCTCGACCCCGGCCCGCTGGAGGCCGTGCTGGCGGAGCTGGACGTGGCGGTCGCGCACCCCTTCGCGCTCGGGCCGGAGCGGCCGCTGATCTTCCGGGAGCTGCGGCTCGGCGATCCCCGCATGCGCGACGCGGCGGGGGTGCTGGCGCCTGGCCCCCAGGCGCCGGAGGTGACGCCCGCGCTGGTGTTCACGCCCTGCCTCGCCTTCGACCGGGCCGGCGGGCGGCTGGGGCAGGGGGGCGGCTACTATGACCGCACGCTCGGCGCGCTGCGGGCGAGCGGCGGGGTGAACGCGATCGGCCTGGCCTACGCAGGCCAAGAGGTGGACAAGCTCACGCTCGAGCCCCACGACGCGCGCCTGGACGGCGTGCTCACCGAGGAGGGCCTGCGCCTCTTTCCCAGAGATTTCCCCAGAGATCGGACCTAGATGCGGCTGGCCTTCTTCGGCGACGTGATCGGATCGAGCGGCCGCGAGGGGCTCGCCCTCCACCTGCCCGGCCTGCGGCGGCGCCTCGGGCTGGAGTTCGTGGTGGTCAACGGCGAGAACGCCGCCCACGGCTTCGGCATCACCGAGAAGATCGCGCAGGCGTTCTTCGACCTCGGCGTCGATTGCGTCACGCTCGGCAACCACAGCTGGGACCAGCGCGAGGCGCTGACCTACATCGCGCGCGAGCCTCGGCTGCTGCGGCCGGTGAACTACCCTCGGATGAGCCATGCGCCGGGGCGAGGCGCCAACCTGTTCGAGGCGCCGGGCGGGCGGCGGGTGCTGGTGATGAACGTGCTGGGCCGCGTGCACATGGACAGCCTCGACGACCCGTTCAGCGCCGTGGACCGCGAGCTGGAGGCTTGTCCGCTCGGAGAGGCGGCGGACGCGGTGATCGTGGACATGCATGCCGAGATCACCTCCGAGAAGATGGCGATGGGCCACTTCTGCGACGGCCGCGCCTCGCTCGTGGTCGGCACCCACACGCACGTGCCGACGGCCGACGCGCAGGTGCTGCCGGGCGGCACCGCCTACCAGACCGACGCGGGCGGTTGCTGCGACTACGACAGCGTCATCGGCATGACCAAGGAGGAGAGCGTCCGCCGCTTCGCCACCCGCCTCCCGGGCGCCAAGCACACTCCCGCGGGCGGCCCGGCGACGGTGTGCGGCGTGTTCGTGGAGACCGACGATCGGACGGGATTGGCGAAGCGGGTGGAGCCGATCCGCGTGGGCGGCCGGCTGAGGCCGCACGTGCCGGAGGTGTGAGCCAAACGACGAAAGGCCCGCGGGGTCTCCCCCGCGGGCCTCGCTCGCGCCGTGAGGCGGTCGCTTAGAAGTCGATCTGCGCGCGCGCCTGGAAGACGTGGAGGGTGGCGTCGCGGTTGAAGCGCGTGGCCGGGCCGAGCGCGCCGTATTCGGGGTTGTCCACGTCGCCCCAGGTGTAGTTGGCCATGAAGCGCACGTAGCTGATCGGATAGTAGTTCGCGCCGAAGGTCAGCGCCTTGTACTTGCCGGCGGTGGCGACGCCGGCGGCCGCCGCGTACTGGGTGGTCAGCGGGCTGAGCGCGTTGGGCTTCATGTCGCTGAGGTCCGCGTAGTCGACGCGCGCCAGCAGCTCCAGCGCGCCCGTGCCGCCCTGGTCGAGCGGGTGCAGCACCTTGGTGCGGCCGAAGTCGCCGGTGCCGGCCTGGTAGTTGCGCGTCTCGCCAGTCAGGAAGAAGCTGACCGAGCCGTAGGCGATCGGGATGTTGAAGTCCGAGCCGCCCAGCGTCGCGTCGCGGCCGGTGTTCAGGCGGGCGACGTGCACGTTGGCCGCTTCGGCCTGGAAAGACAGGCTCTTCAGCACGTAGGCGAACTCGCCCGCGATCGTCCAGTCGCTGTCGCCGGCCGCGCCCGTGGTCGGCGTCACCTGCACGGGGTTGTAGTTGGAGTTGTTGTTGGTGGCGTAGACGAAGCCCGTCTGGCCGCCGCGCTCGCGGTAGCGCACCCAGCCGCCGACGTGCAGCTTCTGGTCGGGCGTGTTGATGATGGCGTAGGTGCCGCGGGCGGTGGCCGCGATCTGCTCGTTGGCGCTCTGCGAACCGTAAGCGCCGGCGGTCACGTCGGTGGAGTTGACCGAGCCGCCGAGCACCGCGCCCTCGACCGAGAAGTTCGGGCCCTTCTTCAGATAGGCCAGGCCGAGCGCGTAGTCGGTCTGCAGCAGGTTGAAGTAGGGGCCGCGGTCCAGGAACTCGGTGAAGCGGGTGGAAGTGATGCCTTCCAGCGACACGGTCTTCTGGTTGCCGATGATGATCGAGTCGGTCTTGCTCAGGTTGTAGGCCAGGATCGCGTCGTCCCAGCTCCAGGTGGCGCCGTTCCGCGCGCCGCCTTCCAGCTTGTAGGACCACTGCTTGCCGATGTTGCCCTCGACGCCCAGGAAGAGCTGGCGGGGACGCACGTTAAAGCTGTCGTAGTTGGTGCGGGTGGGCGAGCCGCGACGGTCGACGTGCTCGTCCACCGCATCGAGCAGCACGCGGCCGCGGACCTTGAAGCTGTCGCCCAGGCCGTCGACCCAGCGCACGGCGCCGTCGAACTTCTCGGTGATCTGCTCGGGCTTGGGCGCGGGAAGGGCCGAGGGCGGGGCGGAATAGCCCGCCGCTTCCGGCGCGGTCACCAGCGGCTTGGCGGCCAGCTGCGCCTTCAGGTCGGCGATCTCGGCGCGCATGGCGTCCAGCTGCGCCTGCACCGAGGCATTGTCCTGCGCATGCGCGGGCGCGGCCATGCCCAAAGCCGCCAG
>JASLDZ010000172.1 GCA_030151985.1 Caulobacteraceae bacterium
GGTTGCCCAGATACTCCATCCGGTCCATGTCCTTGGTGGACTCGCCGTGCGCCAGCATGGAGATCAGGTCGCCCTTCGGCGGCTGGTTCACCCGCTCGTTCCAGACGTTCAGGAAGTAGTCGGCGCAGCCGAACAGCTCGATCTTGCGCGCCTCGCGGCTCTCGACGATGCCGCTCTCGTCGCTGGCGGTCGCCACATCCGACCAGCGGGTCAGCTTGCGCCGGTCGGCCTGCGGGATGTCGAACAGGTTGGCGAGCGTCATCGCCGTCAGCTCGATCGAGACCTTGTCGACCCAGTCGATCTCCTCGCCCACGGGCAGGCCGTCGAGGATCTGGCCGGCGCGCTCGCGGATCAAGGGCTCCATCGCGGCGAGGTTCGGGCCGGCGACGATGGGCTGGACCGTCTTGCGCTGCGCGTCGTGCTTGGGCGGGTCCATCGCGATGAACATGGGGAGGTGGAAGTCCTCCTCCGGGTCGAAGATCGTGATGGACGGCTCCGACGAGAACGCCTCGTGGTTGGTGTCCACGCTCATAATATCGTCGTAGCGGGTGACCGACCAATACGGCCCGAACTCATGCTCCTCCTGCCGGTGCACGGGGGCGTCGCGGCGCAGGCGCTCGAACATCGCCAGCTCCGCGCCCGCGCCGAACAGCAGCGGGTCGGCGGGCTTGAGCTGGTCGAGCGGCAGGGTCCAGGCCAGCTTCTCGTACTCGGCCTTGGTGAGCCGCTGGGCGCCGCCCTCGACGACCCCTGTCCCGTCCGCCATCGTCTCCTCCCTGGAGCCCGTCGCGCTGTGTTTCGGCGAGCTTGCCTCCGTCGAAGGCAGGGGGGAAGCCCCAAACTGATTGCTGTTCAGATATGTCGCGCACCCGCCGGGGAGCGCCTACGACAGCCGCTCGCGGAAGAAGGCGATGACCTCGTCGGCCGCGCGCCGCGTCGGTTCGCCGGCGGCGTCGACCAGGTCGGTGGTGAAGACGGAGTGGGCGGGCCGCCCCTGCGCCCGCAGGCCGGCGGGATTTCCCGCGCTCTGGGGCAGGGTCTCGCCGTGGAACCCGGCGCCGAGTTCGCGCTCCAGCCGCGCGAACCGTTCGGGCGGGCAGAGGGGATCGCCGTCGAAGCGGTAGCCGCGCACTTGCAGGTCCTCCTGCTCGGTGCGGTCCCGGACACGGGCCAGGTCGGCGGCGGAAACGTCCAGCCCGTCCTTCGTGCGCGCCGGCAGGCCCGGCTGCGCCATCACCGGCGCGAGCACGGCCGGCTCGGCCGCCATGGCGAGCGCGAAGCCGCCGGTCAGGCACATGCCGATCACCCCCACGCCCCGTCCGCCGCACTCGGCGTGCGCGTCGCGCGCCAGCGGCCGCAGCCAGTCGACCACCCGGCTGGAGCGCCCGGCCGCGAACAGGTTGAACTCGCGGCTGACGCACAGGCCCAGGATCCGGCCCACGCCCACCCTCTCGGGATTGGAGGCGTCCGCGCTCCCGAACAGGATCGGCGCATGGACCCGCATCCCGGCGTCGCGCACCCAGCGGCAGAAGCGGGCGGTGGGCGCGGTGAAGCCGTAGACCTCGTGGATCACGATCACCGCGGGGCCGGAACTCCCGCTCACCAGCACCGGATGGGTCACCCCTCCGTAGGTCGCCTCGCGCCGCGTGAAGTCCTGCAGGTCGGAGGGCGGCGTGAAGGCCATGGCTGCTTGTTCCCGAAGTGGCGGAACGGGCCCGCTTGCGCCATAGGACATCGGATGAAGTTCCTCGACCAGTGCAAGGTCTTCGTGCGGTCGGGCGACGGCGGCGCGGGGGCCGTCTCCTTCCGCCGGGAGAAGTACATCGAGTACGGCGGTCCGGACGGCGGAGACGGCGGCCGCGGCGGCGACGTGTGGGTGGAGGCGGTCGAAGGCCTGAACACCCTCATCGACTACCGGTACCAGCAGCACTTCAAGGCTCAGACCGGCGACCACGGCAAGGGCCGCCAGATGCACGGCGCCAACGCCGAGGACGTGGTGCTGCGCGTGCCCGCCGGCACCCAGGTGCTGGACGAGGAGCGCGAGCACGTGATCGCCGACCTCACCGCCGTGGGAGACCGCGTGCGGCTGGCGAAGGGCGGCAACGGCGGCTTCGGCAACATCCACTTCAAGGGCCCGGTCAACCAGGCGCCCCGCTTCGCCCTCCCCGGCCAGGCGGGACAGGAGCTGTGGATCTGGCTGCGGCTGAAGCTGATCGCCGACGCGGGGCTGGTCGGCCTGCCCAACGCCGGCAAGTCCACCTTCCTGGCCGCCACGAGCGCCGCCAAGCCCAAGGTCGCCGACTATCCCTTCACGACGCTGACCCCCAACCTCGGCGTGGTCGACCTTTCCGCGGAGGAGCGGTTCGTCCTGGCCGACATCCCTGGCCTGATCGAGGGGGCGCACGAAGGCCACGGGCTGGGCACCCGCTTCCTCGGCCACGTGGAGCGCTGCGCGGTGCTGATCCACCTGGTGGACGGCACGCAGGAGGACGTGGCCGGCGCCTACCGCACCGTGCGCGAGGAGCTTGAGCTCTATGGCGAGGGGCTGGGCGAGAAGCCGGAGATCGTCGCGCTGAACAAGGTCGACGCCCTCGATCCCGAGACCCGCGACGCCAAGCGGGCGGAGCTGGCGCAGGCGACCGGCCACCCGGTCGAGATCGTCTCCGGCGTCTCCGGCGAGGGCGTGCGCGAACTCCTGCGCCTGGCGCTGGGCCGCATCCGGGCCGAGCGCGAGGCGGAGAAGACCGAAGTCGAGCGCGCCGCGGGCCGGACGCCCGAGTGGCGTCCCTAGAGGTGGCCGGGGGGCCTCCCGTCAGCGCCAGGCGATTGTGGGCGGCGGGACCGGCGCGCCGCACGCCGCCATACGGCCGACCGGAGGCCTTGCGCCTCGGCCTGACCTTCACCCCCGGCATGACGGTCGGCCTGCTGGGCGGCTCGTTCAATCCGGCGCACGAGGGCCACGCCCACGTCGCGCGCACCGCGCTGGAGCGGCTGCACCTGGACCGCGTGGTCTGGCTCGTCTCGCCGCAGAACCCGCTGAAGGACCGGCGCGACAGCCGCCCGCTGGAGTGGCGCATGGCCAGCGCCGCCCGCTTCGCCCGCGATCCGCGCATGATCGTGTCGGACGCCGAGACGCGGCTGGGCGTGCGCTACACCTACGACACCCTGCGCCTGTTCAAGGCGCGCTGGCCGGCGGTGCGGTTCGTCTGGCTGATGGGCGCGGACAACCTGGCGGGC
>JASLDZ010000189.1 GCA_030151985.1 Caulobacteraceae bacterium
CTCCATGAAGGGCAGCAGGTAGGCGACGGCCTGCTTCATCACCCGCGCCGACTTCACCACCTGCGGCAGGAACATCTTGCCCGCGCCGAACAGGTCGCCGACGCGGTTCATGCCGTCCATCAGCGGGCCCTCGATCACGTGAAGGGGGCGGTCGGCGGCCTGGCGGGCGGCCTCGGTGTCCTCCTCGATGAAGTCGGTGATGCCCTTCACCAGCGCGTGCGCCAGCCGCTCGGCGACGGGCTCGCTGCGCCAGGCGAGGTCCGGCCCCTTGGCGGCGTCCGCCTTGTCCCCCTTGTACTTCGGCGCGAGGTCGACCAGCCGCTCGGTGTTGCTGACGTTGGTGCGCTGCCGCCGGTTGAGGATCACGTCCTCCACGGCCTCGCGCAGCTCCGGGTCGATGTCGTCGTAGACCGGGAGGTCGCCGGCATTGACGATGCCCATGTCCATGCCGGCCGCGATGGCGTGGTAGAGGAAGACGCTGTGGATCGCCCGGCGCACGGGCTCGTTGCCGCGGAAACTGAAGCTCACGTTCGACACGCCGCCCGAGACGCGGGCGTGGGGCAGGGTCGCCTTGATCTCTCGCGTCGCTTCGATGAAGTCGACGGCGTAGTTGTCGTGTTCCTCGATCCCGGTCGCCACCGCGAAGATGTTGGGGTCGAAGACGATGTCCTCCGGCGGGAAGCCGATGTCGTCGACCAGCAGGCGATAGGCGCGGGTGCAGATCTCGACCTTGCGCGCGCGGGTGTCGGCCTGCCCCTGTTCGTCGAACGCCATCACCACCACGGCCGCGCCGTAGCGCAGGCACGCGGTCGCCTGCTCGCGGAACTTGGCCTCGCCCTCCTTCAGCGAGATGGAATTGACGATCGGCTTGCCCTGCACGCACTGCAGCCCCGCCTCGATCACCTCCCACTTGGAGCTGTCGATCATCACCGGCACGCGGGAGATGTCGGGCTCGGACGCGATCAGGTTCAGGTACGTGACCATGGCCTGCTTCGAGTCGAGCAGCCCCTCGTCCATGTTCACGTCGATGACCTGCGCCCCCGCCTCCACCTGCTGGCGCGCGATGGCCAGCGCGGCGGGGTAGTCGCCGGCCACGACCAGCTTCTTGAACTTGGCGGACCCGGTGACGTTGGTCCGTTCGCCGACGTTGATGAAGGTGGGACGCACGCAGGTCTCGCTTACTGACACATATTTCCGTCGCCCCCGGACTTGATCCGGGGGCCGGGCGTGGGGCGGCTCCGCCGCTGATGCGGCGCGAAGCGTCGCTCGGCGCGACGCTCGACCCCCGGGTCAAGCCCGGGGGAGACGGAGGGAAGGGAGAGAGTCACGGCTGCGCTATGGGCTCCGGCTTCACCAGCCCCGGCAGGCCGTCGATGCTCGTGGCGTTCTTGGCGTATCGGTACTCGGCCCATTCCTCGATCGGCTTGGCGTCGATCCAGCGTTTCAGCTGGTCGCGTTCGCCCTTGTATTCGAAGAAGGGCACGCCCCAGCCGCAGCTGTCGGCGCAGCTCTCCACATGCACGACGATGATCGCCCGGGCGCGGTCGTAGGCGGGGAACTTCGCCAACAGCTCCGGGAACCGCGCGTCGTGCAGCGGCACGGCTTCGCCGCGGCCGTAGACGCGGACGATGTCCGCCGGGCCATCGAAGGCGCACCACATCAGGGTGATGCGGCCGTTCTCCTGCACGTGCGCCTGGGTCTCGATCCCGGAGCCGCCGAGGTCGAGGTAGGCCAGGGTGCGGTCGTCGAGGAAGGCCACGCTGTCGTAGCCCTTGGGCGAGACGTTGACGCGGCCCTCGCCCGACAAGGGCGCGGTGGCGACGAAGAACAGCTTCTGCCGTTCGATGAAGGTGCGCAGCTTCGGCGTGACGTGGTCGTGGGTCTGGCCCATGGCGCTACTTCTTCGCCGGAGGGTTCTTGGCGGCCTGGACCTCGACCTCCAGCAGCGCGCCGGGCAGCGCTAGGCCCGCCACCTGTACGGTCGAGCGGGCGGGGCGGTTGGGCTGGGCGGGGGTGCCGAAGCGCGCCTTGTAGGCCTCGTTCCAGCCGGCGAAGTCCATCGCGCCGCCCTTGGTGACGTCGCCCAGGAGGTAGACGCGCATCATCACCACGTTGCCCAGCGTCATGTTCATCGTCTTCAGCTGCGCCTCGATCCGGTCGAGCACGGCCTTGGCCTGGGCGGCTGTGTCGCCCTTCAGCGCCTCGGGCGGCGGCACGACGCCGGAGAGGTAGACGGTCTCCGCCCCCGCCGGGACGCTGACCGAGGAGGCCAGGAAGGCGGACGGGGAGGCGTAGGCGCGCTTGATCTCCTGCGCGTGGGCGGGGAGCGACAGCATCAACAATCCGCTCATCCCCGCGCATGCGGGGACCCAGACTTTCTTCAGAGCGCCACGCCGGCCCGCAGGCGAAGCAAGCCTGGGTCCCCGCATGCGCGGGGATGAGCGGAGGGAAAGGTGGGTCATCAGGCAACCTCCTTCTGCGAACGGACATCCGCCACCGCCCGGCCGCCCCGGTGCGCGGCGTCGAGCTGGGCGATGGCGTGGTGGGCGGAGAGGAAGGCGCCCTGCTGCCAGGCGCCGACATGGCTCAGGTGCTCGCCCGCGAAGTAGAACGGCCCGTCCGCCCGGCTGAGGAGGGCGTAGCCGTCGGGGTCCTCCTCCGCCATCGGGTATTCGATGCCGAGGCTGTAGGGCACCTGGTTCCAGGTCACCGTGAAGCCGGAGTGCATGAGGCCGCCCCGGCCCGGGTGCAGGCGCTCCACCGTCTCGCGGGCGTAGGCGAAGCGCTGCTCCAACGGCAGCTTGCCGAAGCGGTCGGCCTGCGGGCCGAAGCTGTAGCCCGCGACCAGCACGCCCTGGGGCGCCATGAACTTCGCGCTGGGGTACCAGGTGATGAAGGTGTCGCGGTCGGTGAAGGAGAGGCCGCCGTAGATCTGGTCCTCCGTCTCCCAGAACCGCGGGCTCTGGAAGGCGACCTTGATGGAGTTGCGGTATTCGGCCCGGTCGATCGCCGCCTTGCGGTCGGGGGAGAAGTCGGCCGGGATGGCGCTCAGCACCTTCAGCGGGATGGTGACGAGGCAGTAGTCGGCCGCGACCATCTTCGACGCGCCGCCCTGGCGGTAGCTGATCTCGACGCCGGCGCCCTTGCGCGCGATCTTCGTCACCACGCAGCCCTTGCGCACCACGGGGCCGAGCCGCGCCTCGAACGCCAGGGGGATGGCGTCCATGCCGCCGACGGGCTGGAGCATGGTGGCCTGCATGTCGATGAACTCGTGGAAGCTGGAGCCCAGGCCCACGATCGGGTGCATCAGCGCCGAGACGGGCAGCGGCTCGCGCGCCACGCCGACCTGCGTCCCCGCGCCGGGAGGGATCGCCCAGCCGGCCTCGCTGTTCGCGCCGTAGGTGCCGGCGCCCTCGACCACCGACTTGGGCACGTCGGGGACCGCGCGGGGGGCTCCGCGGCTCCGTACGCGGCCGGGCCGGGGATCGGGCGCGCCCTTCAGCACGCCCCAGGAGGCGAGCGCCGCCATCAGCCGGTCGCGGTCGTCGGCGGTCATCGCCTTGTCCAGCCCGCCGTTGCGGACCGCCTTGGTGAAGAGCTCGGCGAGGTGGCCGCGGGTATCGTAGGCGGCCTGGCGCATCTGGATCGGGACGCCTCCGTTGAGGTCCGCCGCCTGCAGCCGCGCGCTCTCGCAGTGGTTGACCAGCGTTTCCATGGGCACGCCGAACTCGCGGCAGTAGCCGAGCGTGGCGGTGTGGTGCGAGGGGATGCGGGCCGGCCCGGCGTTGAAGTACTGGCCCTCGTCGAAGGCGCAGGTCTGGCGGGTGCCGTCGTTCATCTCCAGCACCGTCCCGCGCCGGACGGTGTGGTTGCGGCCGCCGACGCGCTCGCGGGCCTCAAGCACCGTGCAGTCGTATCCGGCTTTGCCGAGCTCGTAGGCGGCCGAGAGCCCCGCGACGCCTGCGCCCAGGATCACGACCTTCGCGCCCGTCCCGGAGCCGGGGACCAGCGCCGGAGGTCCGATGGGGGTCCCCGTGGCGGCCTCGCCCTCGGTCAGCCCCATGGCGCGCGCGGCCGTCCAGGCGCCCGAGGCGCCGGTGACCGCGGCGATCGCCGTCAGGAAGTCGCGTCTGGACGCCATGGCCTAGTCCCCCGCCTTCGATGGCTCGCGCCCGGCGAGCGCCAGGCGGCGCGAGATGATGGCCTGATGCAGCTTGGCGTCCAGCAGGGAAGCGTGGCCGCGCGGATCGGACGCGCGCGCCCGCGCGATCAGCCCGCACAGGCGGCGGAGCGCGGCCATGTCGGCGGCGTGAGCCTCGGCGACCAGCGCGGCGGGCGCGGCGAAGGCTTCGCCGACAGCGGCGGCCGGCGCGTCCAGCCCCGAGCGGGCGACCGTCGCCAGGAACACCTTACCCAGGACGGCCTTCGCCGCGTCCCCCGCCGCGGGCTTGTTCAGGCGCGCGCGCAGCGACCGCAGGCTCTCGGTCTCAACCGCCGACAGCGCGAGGGGATCGGAGTAGGCGGGCACGGCGCTACGCCAGCTCGAACGGTTCGAGCCCCGACAGCCGCATGGCGACGGGGCGCTGCGGGATCGGGCGGGGCGGCAGGCCCTTCACGTTCTCGGCGATGCAGCGGATGTGCTCGGGCGTCGTGCCGCAGCAGCCGCCGACGATGTTGACCAACCCCGATTGGGCCCACTCCTCC
>JASLDZ010000193.1 GCA_030151985.1 Caulobacteraceae bacterium
CGCGCGGCGGCGGGAGGAGTGGCTCACCCCCATCGCCAAGGCCTGGTCCACCGACGTCGGCGTCGAGGTCGCCAGCCTGGGCGTGCAGGTGCACGGCGGCATGGGCTTCGTGGAGGAGACCGGCGCCGCCCAGCACTACCGCGACGCCCGCATAGCCCCGATCTACGAGGGCACCAACGGCATCCAGGCCATGGACCTCGCGGGCCGCAAACTGGGGCTCGACGGCGGGGCGGCGACGGCGGAGATGCTGGCCGACATCCGCGCCGCCGCCGCCGCCTGCGACGGCGACCTCGCAGGGTTGGGTGCCCGCCTGTCGGCCGGAGCGGACGCGCTGGAGGCGGGCGCGACGCATCTGTCGTCGCACCGCGGCTCCCCCGCCGCCCTGGCGGGCGCGACCGCCTTCCTGACGCTGGCGGGCGACGTGGTCGGCGGCTGGACGCACGCCCGCGCCGCCCTCCACGCCCGCACGGCGCAGGGCCGCGATCCGGCGTGGCTGGAGCGCCGCATCCGCCTGGCCCGCTTCTACGGCGAGCAGGTGCTGAGCCTGGCGCCCGGGCGACTGGCTGCGGTGACCGCGAGCGCCGACGACCTCGAAGCATGGGCGGCGTGAGCCCCGCGGCTTCCACGATGGGCTCATCTCCTTCCGCTTGCCCCGGGCTTGACCCGGGGGTCGAGCGTCGTGAGCCGCGCGGTCTGGCGACCGCGTCAGAGGTCGAAGCGCACACCGCTCGGCCCCCCGATCAAGTCGGGGGGAGGCGGCGGGATGGAGGGGGCGTGTAGATGGCTGAGCCCGGCGACCCCCTCGTCCGCATCGCCGAGGCGCTGGAGCGGCTGGCGTCCTCCGCCGCGCCGGATGCGTTTGACCTGTCCTCGGCGACCCTGCACCGTTTCGACGCGCGCACGGGCCGGATCGTCGCCGCCCCCGACTTCCCGCTGCCGCTCGACCTCTTGGCCGGCGTGGAGCGGCAGAAGGGCGAGGTGCTGGGCCTCCTGCGGCGCTTCGCCGCCGGCGTCTCGACCAACCACGCGCTGCTGTGGGGCGCGCGGGGGGCGGGGAAGAGTTCGCTGGTGAAGGCGGCGGTGATGGCGGTCGCGGCCGAGGCGCCCACGCTGAAGCTGCTGGAGGTGGCCGCGCATGACCTCGACGGCCTGCCCGACCTGTTCGCCCGGCTGGAGGGTGCCCCCGCCCGCGTGGTGCTCCTGTGCGACGACCTCTCGTTCGAGGAGGGGGCGGCGGGGGCCAAGGCGCTGAAGTCGACGCTGGAGGGCGGCGTCGCCGGGCCGCCGGACAACGTGCTGGTGGTCGCCACCTCCAACCGCCGCCACCTGATGCCGCGCAGCCACGACGAGGACGGCGACCGGTTGGCGTCGGCGGAGGATGCGGAGGAGAGCCTGTCGATGTCCGACCGCTTCGGCGTCTGGCTGGGCTTCCCGCCCATGGACCAGCCGACCTACCTCGCCGCCGTTCGCGCCTACGCCAAGCGGTTCGACCTGCCGGTGGAGGACATCGACCGCCGGGCGCTGCAGTGGTCAGCGCGGCGGGGCGCGCGCTCCGGGAGGGTGGCGGTGCAGTTCATCCGCGACCTAGCGGGCGAGGCGGGGCGGCCACGACCGCTGTAGGGGAGCGCCGCGCCGTCGCCGGCCGTTTCTCTTCTCTTCCTTCCTTAAGCCCCAGCCCTGTGTTCGACCCCTCCGGAGGGGTCGAACTTGCTTGAAGGGACGCCCCGCGTCCCGACGCCATCCGATCAGCCGTCGCGCGCAGGACGGGTCAAGGCCGGAGAGCGGAGGCGCAGCCGGAGCGTGCCTTGACGCGGCCGAGCACGGCGGCAGGGCCACCACGCTGACCGCTCTTCTCCCGCAATCATCCCCGCGGAAGCGGGGACCCAGGTTTAAGCTCCGCGCGCTGTCGGCTGGTGTGGAGGCCGTGGCTCAAGCCTGGGTCGCCGCCTCCACGGCGATGACTGCGAGAGAGAGGAGGGGAGGATCACGCACCTAGATCGGACGGCTGAGCGCCACCGCCCGCAGGTCGCGTCAAGGGACGCCTCCGGCTCTTCGCCCTTGACCCGCCCTGCGCGCGGCGGCTGACCGGAGGGGTCGGGACGCAGGGCGTCCTCTAAGTTTCGACGAGCCTGCGGCGCGTCGAACACTGGGCTGGGGCTTAAGAGAAGAAGGAAACACGCAGGGCATGTGAGCGAGGGAGGGGGCCTCACTCCACCAGCTCCCGCTCCACCTCCACCACCTTCACCAGCAGCCCGCCCTGCGCGCGCAGGATCAGCATGCGGCCGAACGCCTCGTCCGCCACGCCGCGCTCCACGAAGGCGGGGTCGAGCGCCGACATACGGGCCTCCACCACCTCCAGCGGGCGGTCGCAGGCGAACTGCAGCTCCACCGTCTCCTTCAGGCCGTCGCCGGGCGGGTGGGCGAGGAGGCCAAGCCGGGCGCCGCCGATCTCCACCATCGCCCAGTCGCCGTCGCGGCTGCCGAACAGGAGGCGCCCGCCCAGCCCCTCGTAGAAGCGCAACGCTTCGGCCAGGTCCGGCACGTGCACCATGGGCTGCAGGCGCAGGCCCAGGTCGGCGGGGGTCGGGTCAGGCATCGTCGCCCTCCTTGAGGTAACGCTCCAGCGCCCGCTCCACGAGGTCCGACAGCGACAGCTGCTCATCCAACGCCCGGTATTTGGCGCGCCGGATCAGGGGGGCGGGCAGGTAGACGTTGAACTGCTTCTTGGCCTCTCGCGCAGACCGATCATCCGACATGAGGATTGTCTATCATGCTAGCATATTAGCATCAAGAGAGGGATTGCTCGCCCGGGTGTCTCGGGTAGGATCTTGCGCAATAGGCCGCCTTGACCCTTTCGGAAGGGCATGTTCTACGTCTGACGCCTTCTTTGGAGTTCCGCCCTTGCGCGCCGCCCTAACCGTACGTCGAGCGACCGCATCGGGGTGATCCGCCGGATCACGCCGCACGGTCGCTCGTCCGCCAGGTCCCTTCCGGGGCCTTTTTTCTTGCCCGCCTTCAGCCCGCCCTCCGGACACCGCGATGAACGCCCCCGTCCTCACCCGCCCCGCCGAGACCGCCGCCGTCACGATGACGGGCGCGGAGATGGTGGTGCGCGCGCTGGTGGACCAGGGGGTGACGACGCTGTTCGGATATCCCGGCGGCGCGGTGCTGCTGATCTACGACGCCCTGTTCCATGAGCCGCGCCTGACCCACGTGCTGGTCCGCCACGAGCAGGGGGCGGTGCACGCGGCGGAGGGCTACGCCCGTACGCTCGGCAAGGCGGGGGTGGTGCTCGTCACCTCCGGCCCCGGCGCCACCAACGCGGTGACCGGGATCGTGGACGCGTTGATGGACTCCATCCCGCTGGTGGTGATCACCGGCCAGGTGCCCACGCACCTGATCGGCACCGACGCCTTCCAGGAGTGCGACACCGTCGGCATCACCCGCTCGGCCACCAAGCACAACGTGCTTGTGCGCGACGTGGCCGACCTGCCGCGCGCGATCCACGAGGCCTTCTACGTAGCGCAGAGCGGGCGGCCGGGCCCCGTGCTGATCGACATCCCCAAGGACGTGCAGTTCGCCACGGGGCTTTATGCCGGTCCGGGCGAGGTGCGCTTCCGCCACGGCTATGCGCCCAGGCTGAACCCCGATCCCCTGCGCATCCGCGAGGCCGCGGCGTTGATCGCGGGCGCGAGGCGGCCGCTGCTCTACACCGGCGGGGGCGTGATCAACGCGGGCCCGACCGCGTCCGAGGCGTTGCGCGCGTTCGCTGCCGTCACGGGCGCGCCGGTGACCTCCACGCTGATGGGGCTGGGCGCGTTTCCGGCGAGCGATCCGCAATGGCTCGGAATGGTGGGGATGCACGGGTCGTACGAGGCCAACCAGGCGATGCACGACTGCGACGTGATGGTCTGCGTCGGGGCGCGGTTCGACGACCGGGTGACGGGGCGTGTAGACGCCTTCTCCCCCGGCTCGACCAAGATCCACATCGACGTGGACCCCACCTCCATCGGCAAGATCGTCCGCTGCGACGTGCCGGTGATCGCCGACGCCGGCCGGGCGCTGGAGGCGCTGCTCGCCGCCTGGCCCGCCGCCTCGCGCAAGCGGTCCAAGGTGGAGCAGGACGAGCGGCTCGCCCCTTGGCGGGCGGAGATCGACGCCTGGCGGGCGCGCAAGAGCTTCGCGTTCCGGCCCTCCGCGACGGAGATCAAGCCGCAGCACGCCGTCGCCCGGCTGCACGCGCTGACGAAGGACCGCGACGTCTACGTCACCACCGAGGTCGGCCAGCACCAGATGTGGGCCGCCCAGCATTTCGGCTTCGAGGAACCCAACCGCTGGATGACCTCCGGCGGGCTCGGGACCATGGGCTACGGCCTGCCCGCGGCGGTGGGGGTGCAGATGGCCCGGCCGGATGCGCTCGTGATCGACATCGCGGGCGAGGCCTCGATCCAGATGATGACGCAGGAGCTGTCGACGGCCGTGCAGTACGGCCTGCCGGTCAAGGTGTTCATCCTCAACAACCAGTGGATGGGCATGGTGCGCCAGTGGCAGGCGCTGCTGCACGGAGGCCGCCACAGCCACAGCTACTCGGAGTCGCTGCCTGATTTCGTGAAGCTGGCCGAAGCCTACGGCGCGACCGGCCTGCGGGTGGAAGACCCCGCCGATCTGGACGCAACCATCCTGAAGATGATTGAGACGCCCGGCCCCGTCGTCGTCGACGTGCGCGTGACGCAGGACGAGAACTGCCTGCCGATGATCCCTTCCGGCAAGGCGCACAACGACATGATCCTGCCGGACCACGCCGACGGGCCGGCGGCCGTCGACATCGGCTCGGTGATCGATGAGCGTGGGCGGGGGCTGGTGTGAGCGGGCCGGCGTCGGCCTACGACCTCTCGCACGAGGAGGCCGCCCCCCAGCGCGCCACCTTCGCGGTGATCGTCGACAACGAGCCGGGCGTGCTGCACCGGGTCGTTGGCCTGTTCGCCGCCCGCGGCTACAACATCGAGAGCCTGACGGTCGCCGAGACCGACCACGCGGTCCACACCTCGCGCATCACCATCGTCACCCGCGGCGCGCCGAACGTGCTGGCGCAGATCAAGGCGCAGCTGGAGCGGATGGTGCAGACGCGGCAGGTCCGCGACGTCGGCGGCGACCCCGAGGGGGTGGAGCGCGAGCTGGCGCTGGTGAAG
>JASLDZ010000240.1 GCA_030151985.1 Caulobacteraceae bacterium
GACGCGGCGGGCTTACGGGCGGCCGGCGCGGGCTTCGTCGGCGTAGGCGCGGCGGGGGCGCTCTTGGGCGTCGGAGCGAGCGCGGGGGTGGCGGGCGCGGCGTTCACCTGGGCGGCCGGGGCCTCGAAGCCGGTCTTGGCCGGGCCGGAGGTCGTGGGCGTCGGGGCAGGCGCGACCGGCGCGCGCGGCAGGGCGTCGGCGCTCAAGGGGTCGATCGTCAGGCGGTCGACGACCGACGAGCCCTTGTGCAGCCGCCCCTGCAGGATGGTCAGCGCCAGGCACAGGGCGAAGAGGAGGCCGCCCAGGATCCAGGTCGTGCGCGTCAGGAGGTCGCCCGCGCCGCGCGCGGTCATGAAGCCGGACGGGCCGCCGCCCATGCCCAGCGCGCCGCCCTCCGACCGCTGCAAGAGCACCACGCCGCCCAGCGCGATGCAGATGAGGATCAGGAAGGCGAGCAGGATGCCGAGCAGCATGGACGATCTCAGAAGGGGCGGTCGGCGCGGGAACGGAGCCGACGCGGACGCGCGAGGCGGCGCTCCTACCACTTGGGCGGGTCCGAAGCCAGCGCAAGGCTCGCCAGCACGCCGAGGGCGGGTAGACTGGGGCCGAGGCAAGCGACCGGGGGTTCGGATGGCGGGATCGGCGGAGGCGAACGGCCGGCTCTGGGGCGTTCGAGCGCGCGACTGGGCCGAGATCCTCGAATCGCGCATGCGGCCGCTGTTCGAGGCGGTGCTGGAACGCGTCGGCGTAGGCCCGGGCGCCCGCCACCTCGATCTGGCCTGCGGCTCGGGGCTGGCGAGCGCGATTGCGGCCGAGCGGGGTGCGCAGGTCTCGGGCATCGACGCCGCCGAGCCCATGCTGGCGATTGCGCGGGAGCGCACGCCGGCGGGCCGCTTCGAGGTCGCGGACCTGGAGGCCCTGCCCTTCCCCGACACGGCGTTCGACACAGTCACCAGCTTCAACGGCGTGCAGTTCGCCGCCGACCCGCACGCCGCCCTGCGCGAGGCGCGGCGGGTGCTGAAGCCCTCCGGCAAGGTCGGGGTCGCCGTGTGGGCGCCGCCGGACCGGGTCGAGGCCGCGAGCGTGATCCGCGCCCTGGCGCCGCTGCTCCCGCCGCCCCCTCCGGGCGCGCCGGGACCGTTCGCGCTCTCCGAGCCGGAGACGCTGGCGGCGCTGCTGCGCGAATCGGGCCTGCAGCCGGTCGAGACCTTCGAAGTCGCCTTCGCCTGCGACTACCCCGACCTCGAGACCGCCGTGCGCGGCTTCGACGGCACGGGCGTGGCCGAGCGGGCGCGCGGCCTAATCGGCGACGCGGCGGTCAGCGACGCCCACCGGCGCGCGCTGGAGCGGTTCGTGCGGCCGGGCGGCGGCGTGCGCGTGGGCGTCGCCTTCACCGGGATCGTCGCGACGCGGGGCTGAGCGCGCCCCGCAGAAGTCACTCGGCGGGGACGACCGCCTTCTTCTTGCGCTTGGTGATGTCGATGGTCTGGAGCTTGCCGGAGCGGATCTCCTCCAGCTTCTCCTCGACGTGCTTGGAATAGACGTCCTGGGCGGGGCGCTGGTTCGCCAGGCTGATCTCAGGGGCGAACTCGCCCTTCGTCTTGGGCCCGAACAGGCCGACGATCGCGGCGTGCAGCGGGTTGGCGAGCGTCGCCTTCACCGCGGTGCCCTCGAAGCCGCAGTGGACCATGCAGTCGGCGCACTTCTCGTAGTTGCCGACGCCGTAGTTGTCCCACTCGGTGTCTTCCATCAGCTCCTTGAACGAGGAGACGTAGCCCTCGCCGAGCAGGTAGCAGGGCTTCTGCCAGCCGAAGACGGTGCGCAGCGGCATCGACCAGGGCGTGCAGGCGAAGGTCTCGTTGCCGGCCAGGAAGTTCAGGAACAGGTCTGACTGGGTGAACTGCCACTTCTTGCCCTTGCCGCGGGCGAAGAACTCGCGGAAGAACTCCTTGGTCTTGCGGCGGTTCAGGAAGTGCTCCTGGTCGGGCGCGCGCTCGTAGGCGTAGCCGGGCGAGAGCGTGACGCCCACGTCCAGCGCCTTCATCTCGTCCATGAAGGCGGCCATGCGGTCGGGCTCGGCGCCCTGGAACAGGGTGCAGTTGATCTGCACGCGGAAGCCCTTGGCCTTGGCGACCTTGATCGCCTCCACCGCCTTGTCGAACACCCCGTCCTGGCAGACGGCGTGGTCGTGCATCGCCTGGTCGCCGTCCAGGTGGATGGACCAGCTCAGGAAGCGGCTGGGCTTGTACTTGTCGATGTTCTTCACCAGCAGCAGCGCGTTGGTGCAGACGATAGTGACCTTCTCGCGCTCGACGGCGCCCTGCACGATCCGGGGCAGGTCCTTGTGCAGGAGCGGCTCGCCGCCGGCGATGACGACGCCCGGCGCGCCGCACTCGTCGATCGCCTCCATGCACTGCTCGTAGGAGAGGCGCTGGTTCAGGATCTCGTCGACGTAGTCGATCTTGCCGCAGCCGGCGCAGGCCAGGTTGCAGCGGAACAGCGGCTCCAGCATCAGGACCAGCGGATACCGCTTCTGGCCGGTCAGGTGCTTCTTCAGGACGTAGGGGCCGACCTTCGACACCTGCGTGAAGGAAATGCTCAAGACGGAAGCTCCTTACGCCGCCGCGTCGGTGGTGACCGGCGCCGGCGTACGCAGTTCGGCCGGAAGACGGAACTGCAGGTTTTCTTGGATGCCGTTCAGTTGGGTGACCTCGAGGTCGTCGTCCAGCCTGCGCAGCGCGGAGATCACGCTCAGGATCAGCTCCTCGGGCGCGGAGGCGCCGGCGGTGAGCCCCACCGTCGTATGCCCCGCGATCCAGGCCGGGTCCAGTTCGGAGCCGTCGGCCACGAGGTAGCTGGGCACCCCCACCTCCTTGCCGATCTCGACCAGGCGGTTGGAGTTGGAGCTGTTCTTCGCCCCCACCACCAGGATCACGTCGGCGACCTCGGCCAGGTCGCGCACGGCGGTCTGGCGGTTCTGGGTGGCGTAGCAGATGTCGTTCACGTCCGGCCCGACGATGTCGGTGAACCGGGCGTTCAGCGCGTCGATCACGCCGCGGGTGTCGTCCACCGAGAGCGTAGTCTGGGTGACATAGGCGAGCGGCGTATCCAGCGGCAGGTCCAGTTCCGCGACGTCCGCCTCGGTGGCGACCAGGTGCACGGGGCCGTCGATCTGGCCCATGGTGCCCTCGACCTCGGGATGGCCGGCGTGTCCGATCAGCACGACGGTGCGCCCCCGCGAGGCGTACTTCTTGCCCTGGTTGTGCACCTTGGTGACCAGAGGGCAGGTGGCGTCGAGCACGGGAAGGTGACGCGACTTGGCGTCGGCGATCACCTCGCGGCTGACGCCGTGGGCGCTGAACACCGTCACCGCGCCGCGGGGAACCTGGTGCAGCTCCTCGACGAACACCGCGCCCTTGGCCTTCAGGCTGTCGACCACGTGCTTGTTGTGGACGATCTCGTGACGCACGTAGACGGGAGCCCCGTACTTCTGGAGGCTCCTCTCCACGATGTCGATGGCGCGCACCACGCCGGCGCAGAAGCCGCGCGGCTGCGCCAGAACCACTCGCAACATACGGTCGTATCCCCGGTGAGACTCGCTAGATGGAGCCCCATCGCGCCAGTTTAAGGGCGGGGCGGCGCCTTCGGAACCCCAAACCCTTTGGGGAACGTGCCCTGGGCGCCACAGATTTGCGGCTGCGTGCAAGGCATGGACAACTCCCGCGACGTGCCGCACACGACCGGCGCCCGAGCCCTGGGAGCCCCGACCGCGTGACGTTTTCACCTTCTTCCGCCCCTCCCGACGCCGGGCGCGCGGGCGACGGCGCCGCGCTCGCCGCCGCGCTGGCGGACGCGGTCGCCGTGACGGACGCCGCGCTGGAGGCGCTCCTCCCCTCCCCCGCCGACGCCGGCGGGCGGGTGGCGGAGGCGATGCGCTACGCGGTGTTCGCGGGCGGCAAGCGGCTGCGGCCGTTCCTGGTGCTGGCCGGCGCGCGGATGTTCGGCGCGGCGGGCTCGGGCGCGGCGCGGGTGGCGGCGGCGATCGAGGCGCTGCACACCTACAGCCTCGTGCACGACGACCTGCCCTGCATGGACGACGACGACCTGCGCCGGGGCCGTCCCACCACCCACAAGGCGTTCGACGAAGCGACCGCGGTGCTCGCCGGCGACGCGCTCCTGACCTTCGCCTTCGAGGTGCTGGCCGACCCGGCCACCCATCCTTCCGCCGAGGTGCGGATGCGGCTGGTGACGCGGCTGGCGCAGGCGGGGGGCGCGGCCGGCATGATCGGCGGCCAGATGCTCGACATCGAGGCCGAGACCAACCCCGCCGCCCACGACGAGGCGGCGATCGTGCGGCTGCAGGCGCTGAAGACCGGCGCGCTGTTCGAGTTCTCCTGCGAGGCGGGCGCCCTCCTGGCCGAGGCCGGCGACGACGCCGAGCGGAGGATGCGAGAGTTCGCCCGCGACTTCGGCCTCGCCTTCCAGATCGCCGACGACCTGATCGACGCCACCGGCGACGCAGAAGCGGCCGGCAAGGCCGTGGGCAAGGACGCGGCGGCGGGCAAGGCGACCTTCGTCTCGCTTCGGGGCGTCGAGGGCGCGGCGGCGGAGGTGCGGCGGCTGGCCGACCGGGCGGCGGCCGCGCTCGCGCCCTTCGGGGGAGCCGCCGCCGTGTTGCAGGCGTTGCCCTATTATCTCCTTGATCGCACGGCCTGACATCGTGCGTTCACCTCCGCGCGCCTAAGGTCCGCCCATGAGATACGCCGCTTCCCTGCTTACGCTCGGCCTCCTCGCGGTCGCGCCGTCGGCCGCGCACGCGCAGGCGTCCGACCCCGCCGCGCAGACGATCGACCGCTTCGACAACGCGCTCCTGGAGGCGATGAAGGGCGGCAAGGCGCTGGGCGCGCAGGGCCGCTACCGCAAGCTCGAGCCCGCGGTGCAGGCCGCTTTCGACATCCCGACCATGGCGCGGGTGGTGGTCGGCCCCACGTGGAGCACCCTGCCCGCGGCGGACCAGGCGGCGGTGGTGAAGGCCTTCGGCCGCGTGATCACGGCCAACTTCGCCCACAACTTCGACGACTACAGCGGCGAGAAGTTCGTCATCTCCAAGGTCGACACCCGCCTGCCCGACAAGCTCGTCCGCACCCAGATGGTCGGTAAGGGCGACCCGCTGGCGCTCAACTGGCGCATGCGGCAGACGGGCGGGGCCTGGAAGGTGGTCGACACCCTCTACGGCGCGGTGAGCCAGATCACCGCCTACCGCTCCGACTACGCCGCGACCGTGGCCTCGGGCGGCGGCAAGGCGGTGGCCGCCAAGATGAACGAGCAGGCCGACAAGCTGCTGAAGTAGGCGCTCACCCCCGTTCCGTCGGCGCGGCCTTCACCGGCCCCAGCAGCGCCGGTTCGAACAGGAGCGCGCAGACCAGCGTCCACACCAGGGACAGCATCAGGATCTCGCCCATGCTGGCGGTGCCGGGGTGGCTGGAGAACATCAGGCTGCCGAACGCCGTCCCGGTCGTCAGCGCGCTGAAGAAGACCGCGCGGGCGAGCGGGCTCTGCAGGAGCTCGCCCTGCCCCTGCCGCCACGCCATCACGAAATAGATGTGGAACGCCGTGCCCACCCCCACGAGCAGGGGGAAGGCGATGATGTTGGCGAAGTTGATCGGCAGCCGGATCACCACGCACGTGCCCAGCGTCAGGAAGATCGAGAGCACGATGGGGGCCAGCGTGAAGCCCACCTCCTTCACGTCGCGCAGCACCGCGAACAGCAGCGCGCTGATCGCCACGAAGGACAGCAGCCCCGCCACCACGAAGGCTTGGCTGATGGTCTTGCCCGCTTCCTGGATCGAGATCGGCGCGCCCGTCGCGTGGGGCGCCACCGTCCGCACCGCCTTGGCGAAGCGCACCAGGGTGGCGTTGTCGTTGCTGTCGCCCTTCGGGAAGACGGAGACGCGCGCCTGCCCGTCCTTCGCCACCCAGTCGGCGACGAGGTCGGGCGGCAGGTCCTTCAGCGTCACGGGCTGGGCGGCTAGGAGCTGGCGCACCTGGGTCAGGAGCACGTTCAGCGGCCTGACCAGCATGTCGGCGGCCGCGTCCCGGTGGGCCTTCGGACCCGACGCCAGCGCGTCCAGCGCCACCGACAGCCGCCGCGCGTCGTCCGCCGGCGCGCCCGCCTGAGCCTTGGCGGCGTCGCGCAGCGCCTGGGCGGTCGTGCGCAGGCTCGCCACGGTCTCGGCGTCGCTGGGCGCGGGCTGAATGTCGAAGGGGTTGATCGTGGAGTCGAGCAGGCCCTGCGCGTCCTGGATCAGCGCCAGCTTGGCGGGCTGGTCCTCGGGCACGAAGCTGGAGACGGTCACCGCCTGCTGGACCTCCGGCAGCTTGGAGAGGCGTTGCGCCAGCGCCTCGGCCGCGGGGATGGAGGGGGCCAGCACGTCCACGGTGTTCGGCGTCTGGTTGGGGTCCTTGAACAGGTCCTCCAGCGCCTGCATCGCTTCGCCCCGCGGGTTGCGCAGGTGGAAGGGGTTGAAGTCGAACCGCACGAACGGAAGCACCGCCAGCGAGAACACGGTGGCCACCACGAAGGCGCCCAGCACCAGCTTGCGGCGCTCGTGCATGAAGCGGTCGAGCGGGGCCAGCGCGGGCGTGCCCACATCGCCCGCCTGCGGCCGTGGCTTGGAGAGCACCAGCAGCGCCGGGAGCATCGTCAGGTTGAAGGCGAGGCCGACCACCATGCCGAGCCCCGCGATCACGCCCAGCTCGGACACGCCCACGTAGCTGGTCGGCAGGAAGGCGAAGAAGCCCAGCGTCACCGCCGCCGCCGCCAGCATCAGCGAGCCGCCCACCCCCGCCGCCGCCCGCTTCAGCGCGTCCACGAGGTCGGGGTGCTCGCGCCGCTCGGCGTTGAAGCGCACGCCGATCTGGATGCCGAAGTCGATCCCCAGCCCCACGAACAGCGGGATGAAGGCGACCGAGATCAGGTTGAAGCGTCCCACCGCCAGGAGGCCCAGCGCCGCGGTCACCGCCAGCCCCGCGAGCGTCGTCGCCAGGATCGCGGCCATCATCCGCGCCGAGCG
>JASLDZ010000317.1 GCA_030151985.1 Caulobacteraceae bacterium
GCGACCGCGCCGACGGCCTTGAGATCGCGTCGCGCACGTCGCGCCTCACCCGGCGCAACTATCTGGCTCTCGCCGACCCCTTCCCCTTGCGGCTCAAGGGCTCGCGCGCCTTGCGGCTGACGTTCAGGCGGCTCCACACGCCCGAGCCGCTGGTGCTCCTGCGCGTGCAGGACGCGTCGAGCGAGGTCCTGGACCGATGTCTGGACTTCGCCCGGTCGCACGGCCTGAACGCCGCCGAAACGCGCCTCTTGCGCGCGCTCGTGGAAGACGAGTCGCTGCGCGACTACTGCGCGCGCACAGGGCTCAGCATGGCCTCGCAGCGCAGCCGCATGCAGGCGATCTTCCGGCGCACAGGGGTGCGTCGGCAGTCCGCCCTTGTGATCGCCGTCCTGACCGGCGTCCAAGGATCGGCGGAGCCTCCGCCTTCCCCGAACGAGGCCGGCCTAGAGGTCGCCAACGGCGCCTCGCGCGCGGGACGGCGGCGCCCCACGCCCCGGGCGCGGGGCTTCGACCCCTGGAGGCCCCTCGCGTCCGGCGAGCGGCGCCCCCCCTTGCCCTCGGCGGCGGCTCTCAAGGCGCTCGAGGTGTTCGTGCGGTGCGGCTCCATGAAGGCGGCCGCCGAAGCCCTGCGGACCTATCCGACCAACATCAGCCGCCACATCCGCCACCTCGAGCAGAGGACCGGCCTTCGCCTGACGCAAGGGTCCCGCGTCCAGATCGAGCCCAGCCCCCAGGGCTTGAGCCTCGCGGCCGCCGCGCGCGACGCCTTCCGGATCCTGCACACCCACGCCCCCGGCGCGCTGCCGCTCGAGGAGGCCGACGCGCAGACCGGCGAGGCGCCGGTCGCGCAGGACGCCCGAGCCCGACTGCCGTCCTTCACCGCCTTCAAAGCGCTCGAAGCCTTCGTGCGGCTCGGCACCCTTACCGCCGCGGCGCTTGAACTGCGCTCCAATCCGACGAACGTCGGTCGCCAGATCCGCGAACTCGAAGCCGACACGTCGCTGAGCTTGATGCAAGGCAATCGCGCCTCCACCAAGCCGACGCCGGACGGCGTCCGGTTGGCCGCCGCAGCCGCCGAAGCCTTCGACCTCATCCATGCCGCGGCGCCCGTCGTGAAGATCCGCTCGCGTCCGCCTTCTGTCTTCGCGCAAGCCAAAGCCGCCGCGGCAAGCCCGTCCCGACGGACCGACGGGCGTTCCTGAGACGGCGTTTGGCCATGGACGTGCCGTCGCAGCCGCCAGCCGCGCCTCACGGCTCCAGAGGTGAAACGCGCAGAAACGCCTGCCAGGCGAGGACCAACGCGCGCACCTCCGGCCCAAGCGTCGGTCGCCCGTCGCCCGCGCTCGCTTCTAAGGCGTCGTGAAGACCCAGCGCGGCGTCCACGACGTCGTGCGCAGGCCGGTCGCCCGCCCGACTTTGCGACCAGGCGCGGAAGGCCTCCCGCACCGCCGAGGGCTCGAGCATCGCCGCGCGAGCCCCGAACAGGCGCTGCGCGAGAGCCTTCAGGCCCTTGGGCGTCAGGGGGTCTGCGCGGCCCGATGAGCGAAACAGCGCAAGCCCGGGGTCCTGGCCGCCAGACACCTCTAGGCAAAGGCGCGTCGCCAGCTCATCGGCCAGGGCGGCGGCGCGCCAGACCGGACGGGCCGACCCGCCCGCGTCGGCCACGTTCACAAACACCGTCCATCCCGCCGCCTCGCGGCGCAGTCCGTCCGCGGTGAGCCGGCAGACGTGCTCCGGCGGCATGCAGGTGAGCACCGACACCTCCAGCGCGAGGCGCCCCGACCCCCGTCCGGACCGCAGCTGGTCCAGCATCAGCGGCAGGTCGTCCAAGCCGCTTCCCCAAGATCGCCCTCGCGGCGGCGGCTGAAGAAGCTCCCGCAGCGCCGGCGACCAGGCCGCCGCGTTGCCGCGCCGGGCAGCCGCCGATCCCGCGGGATGGTCCAGGATCCGCTCCCAGATGCGGCGCACCTTGGCCGCCTCCGCGGGGCGGCGCCGCCAGAGCGGCCTCAGGGCTTGCGCGACGTCGCTTCGGGTCACCTCGGTCAGCGGCTTGTGGCTGAAGGGCGCGGCGTGAACATCGATCGCCCGTATCCACTGCGCCGCGGGGCCCGACGTCGTCCAGGTCGAACGGGCGCTCTCAAGGACCTCCACGGCCGCCTCCCCGAAGGTCAGGGGACCTGCCGGCTTCGGGCGCTCGGGCGGCGAGGTCCGCGCGTCGCTTCCAGGGTCGGCATCGCCCGCCCCTTCGCCATCGTCGCCAGGAGGCGGCGCAGCGGCTTGCGGCTCGCCGGCATGTTGCGACGAGGGCGCCCGGAGGGAGGGCGAGCCCTGCGCCTTCGCGGACGCAAGGGCCGGCGGCGGTCGGCCCTTCACGGGGAGCCGAGTTCCGCAAGCGCCAGCTGCGCCTGCCGGCTCAGGGCGATCGCGCGGACCTCGAACCCGAAACGCCCCGCCTCGTCGGGCAGATGTCGCGCGAGGTTGCGCGCCCGCTCGGCGCTGACCGCCAGGCGGATGGCCCGCGCGATGCAGGGATGGACCTCGTTCACCCCCGCCATCAAAATAGACGACGACGCGCCGTCAATGCCCCGCAGGGCGACGCCCCCGATCGACGGGCGTCCTCTGGCGCTGCATCGCCGCGAGGAGTCTGGAAGCCGCGCCAGGAGGCGGGTGATGAGGTCGGGGACCCCTGGAGAGCCGCATGGCGATGACGCTTGAGGAGATGGAGAAACGTCTGCGGACGCTCGAGTCCTGGGCCAACCGAGAAGCTCTGCAGAGGGGCACCTTCGGCTTCATCGCCGAGCGGATCTTCGCCGAGCATCTCTCGACCCTGCCGCCCGAGGATTGCGACCGCATCCTGTGCGACCTCGCCAATCCCTATCGGTTCGCGACCACGATCACGGGGCCAAGGGCTGCGGACGAGCGACTGAAACGGGCGGTGAACGAGGCCGCCAGTCAACGGGTGGAGGAAGCGGTGGAGTCGATCCGCCAGAAAACCGCCAAGCTTCGTGAGGCGCGCGTCGCGCGTGAGCTCCGGCCGGACGCGACCGCTTCGCCCGCCCGGGAGGGAGACGGCCGCGATTGATCCGAACTCGCCCACGTTGCATGGCCTGAGCCGGTCGCGAGGAGCCGCATGCGCACGCTGGTCGTGAACAACCAGAAGGGGGGCGTCGGAAAGACGCTTCTGGCGGTCCACGCCGCCTGGCGGCTGGCCGAAGACGGCGCTCGGGTCGCCGCCGTCGATCTCGACCCCCAGGCCAACGCCTCGTTCACCCTGTCGCAGTCGCGTTCGGGCGGCCCCAGCCAGGCGCTGTTCACGGCCGAGGGACCTCGGGTAGAGATCGGTTCGAGCAGCGGCCTGATCCTGTTCGCGGCGGACCGAAGCCTGGATGAGGTGGAACATCGCCTGACCGAGGCGGTGCTGGCGTTTCGCAACAACTTCAAGAAGCTCGCCGAGCGCTTCGACTACGTCGTCATCGACACGCCCCCCACCTGGAGCGGTCGCAACTACGCCGCGCTGATGGTCGGCTCGACGCTCGTGGCGCCGATCGACCTCGAGACCTATGCGCTCCAGGGCGTCAAACAGCTCCTGGCCCAGAAGGCTGCGGTGGAGCGCCAGGGACGCGGCGGCCGTCCCCTGGACTTCCTGGGCCTTCTTCCCTCACGCTTCTTGTCGACCTCTCCACGGCAGCGGGCCAACCTGGAGGCGCTGTTGCGCCAGGAGGGCTCTCGGCTGATGTTTCCCGACCGCGGCGTGCTCACGCAGAGGCAGGGCTACGCCGAAGCCTTGGACGTCAAACAGCCCGTTTGGACGCTCAAGAAGAGCGCCGCGCAGAAGGCGGGCGCGGAGATCAGGCGCGTGCTGGACACGATCAAGCTGCGGCTGGACACGGTGGCGGGCTGAGCGATGGCGAGCTCCTCCTTCCTCGACGCCTTCGAGGCGCTCGGCGAGGCTGTCGATCCCGCCGATCAGGTCTCGGTGTTGCCTATGTCGCTGATCGACGAAGATCCGGACAACCCCCGCCAGACCTTCGACGACGCCGAGATCGAAGCCTTGGCCGCGACGCTGACGTCGCAGGGCCTTCTTCAGCCCATCATCGTGCGCCCGGTCGACGCACAGGGCCGCTATCGCCTGCGCTTCGGCGCGCGTCGCTTCCGGGCGGCGCGGCTGGCCGGCTTCTCCGACATCCGCGCCATCATCCGGGTCGGCCGGAACGACCCCCTGGAGGACCTGCTCGAACAGCTGATTGAGAACGACCAGCGGGAGGGCCTGAGCGTGGCCGAGCTTGCCCGCGCCGTCGATCGATTGCTGGAAGGCGGGCTTTCCCAGAGCGCGATCGCCGACCGTCTGGGCCGGCCAAAGCCGCAGATCAGCATGCTGGCGCAGGTCAGGAGCATGCCGCCTGAGCTGCAGGAGCTCGCCCCCCGGCTAGGCCTGCGCACCTTGTCCGAGCTCAACGTCGCGTGGAGAGCGGATCCGGCGCGTGTTCGCAACTGGCTGAAGGGACGTCCGCCGGAAGCCATCACCCAGGCCGAGGCGCGTGAACTCGCCGGGAGACCCGTCCCCACACGACAGGTCGTGCGCGACCCGTCTGACGGATCGGTCCGGGAGGTGGGAGGCGGATCGGGCTCGGCGGCGCGGACCGGGCGCCCGCGCGCGCCCGCTCCGGAGCCTTCGGCTCCGACGCAGGCGCCGCCTCCCGGCGCCGCCGTGTTCGAAGTCAAGGCGCGCGGGATCAAGGGCGTCTTGGTGCTCGACAACGTCAGCCATCCGAGCGCCGGCGTCCGCGTGCGGCTGAGCGACGACAGCGTCGTTCCCGTGCCGGCCGCCAAGATCCAGATCGTCCGCGTGCGTCCCGGTTAGGGGGAGGGCGGGGATCTTCGCCGGGCTTCGCCGGTGCGGGACCCTCGCCGATGTCGCTCCTCCCCATCGTCCGCGCCCTGGGCGGCGTGCTCTACGACCGCGGAACCCGGGCGGTCGTTCCAGGGCCGGGGCACAGCAGGCACGACCGCTCCGTCTCGCTTTGGCTCACCCACGGTCGCCTTGTCGTCCATAGCTTCGGCCGCTCGAGCTGGCGCGAAGTCCTCGACGGGCTGCGGGCGCGGGGCCTGGTGGACGCCGAGGGCCGGCCGGCGATAGGGGCGGATCAAGGCTGGACCCACGATCCGCCTCCAACCGCCCAGGCGCGCTCGGCGGTGGCGAGGCGCCTCTGGTCCGAAGCCCAGCCGTTGGGGCGCCAAGTGTCGATGACGCATGTGCGCCGACGGTGGATCGACCGGGAGTCTCCCGTCAGCTTGGCGCTCCGACATCATCCGGCGCTGCGGCAGGCGGTCTACGCCGACGGGGGGCGCACGCGTCCGGCCCTCTTGGCGGCGGTGACTGCACCTGATGGCGAGATCTGCGCGGTGGAAGCCACCTACCTCGACGCGGTCGGCCGCCGGGCGACGGACGTCGCCCTCTCGCGCAAGGTCATAGGCGCCCTGCCGCCGGCCAGCGCGGTGCGGCTGGACCCGGCCGCGGAGACGCTGCTGGTCGCGGAAGGCGTTTTCACGACCCTCTCGGCGGCCGCCCGCTTCGCTCTGCCCGGCTGGGCTCTCCTTGCTACCCGCAACCTACGCGCCTGGGTCGCGCCCGAAGGCGTTAGCCGCGTCTTGATCGCGGCCGATCGCGGGATCGACGGCGAACGCTCCGCACGGGTGCTGCGAGCGCGTCTCCACCGCGCCGGTCTCACGGCTCGCATCGCCTGGCCTGCGCTTCCCGCGCTCGACTGGAACGAGGCGGACGAGATGAAGGACAGGAGGTGAGGGGAGGGCGGGAGCGGGCGCCGGAGCGGCGGGACGGTCCCAACGCCCGCGCAGGAGTACGATCTGTGTCCGACATCACCCCATCCAACCGCGCCGTCGCCCCCAGCGAGGCCCTCCGCGTCCCTCTCGCCGACATCGACGTCGCGCCCGAGAACCTGCGGGCGACGGAGCCGGCCGACGACGCCATCCCCGAACTGGCCGACACCATCGCGGCCGCCGGTCTCCTCTATCCGCTTCTCGTCCGTCCAGGACGCCAGGGCGAAGCCCCCTGGATGGCGCTCGACGGCCGGCGTCGGCTCCTGGCGTTGCGCGTCCTGGCGCAGGACGGCCGGACCGCTCCCGATCGACCGGTGAAGGTCGAGGTGGCACGCGCCAAGGCCGCCCAGGCCGCGGCGATCGTCATCTCCAACACCCAGCGCGCTCCGGTGCACGTGGCCGACGTGATCGTCGCCATCGGCCAGCTGAAGTCGCTGAAGCTGACGCCCGCCAAGATCGCCCTGGCGCTCGGCTACACCGAGCTCGAGGTCCGACGGCTCCAGCGCCTGGCCGGGCTGCCCCAGGCCGCTCTGGCGGCGCTGAAGGCCGGGCGCATCACGCTTCGCACCGCCAAGCTGCTTGCCCGCGTCACCGACCAGGAGGCGCTCGAGCGGTTCACCGAGCAGGCCGCCGCAGGCTACCTCTATGAGCACAGCCTCGCCCACCACCTCGAAGGTCGGCCAAGACTCGACGATCCCCTGTTCGACCTGATCGGCGTGGAGCGCTACCGCGCCGCCGGTGGCCGCATCGACCCCGATCTGTTCGGCGACTTCGGCGACGTCGTGCTCGATCCGGACAAGCTCCAGGGCCTGTGGGCCAAGCGGGTGCAGCCGTTCGTAGAGGCGGCCCAGGCCCGGGGCCTCGTCGTCTACCTGCAGGGCGGCGAGCTCTATCGCGCGCCGGAGGAGTTCGAGGTTGCAGGCCCCAATGGGGCGTCGATGCTCAGCGAAGACGGCAGGCTGGCCTTCGAGCTCGCCTGCGCCCGTACCGGCGATCTGGCCCGGGCGCTGTCTCAGGGCGAGCGGCATCGCGAGGAGCGCGATGGCGACCTTCTCGCGTTCTTGGTGGCGCGACTGGAGCAGGAGCAGGCGCTGCACGGAGCCGAGCGGATCGGGGCGGTGGGTTTCTTCCCGGAGGTCGGAACGGGCTTTGACGTGCAGGTCTACCTCAAGCCGGTGGAGCTCCCGGACCTCGTGGCCGAAGTGGAGGGGGACGACGACCACCGCCACGACGGTCGCCACTCCGATCTTTGCTCAGGCTCGCTCCACCGCCCCGAGATCGTCGTGCCCCGGCAGGAGTTCGACACCGGGGGTCGCGGCCATAGCCTGCACGAGACCTATACGGACATGGCGACCCGCGGCCTGATCCGCAGCTTGGCCGACGATCCGAACGCGGCGCTGACGGTCGCCGTGGCGCGTCTGTTCGTGATCCTGGCGTTGCACGGCGGCGGCGCGACAGAGCAGTCCGCCTCCACCCTGCAGGGGCGCCGCTACAGCCGCGGCTCCCTGCCGCCCCACCCGGCGCTGGATGGAGCGGTTCGGGCCCGCCTGGAGACGAAGCGCCGCGCCTACCTCGACTCGGGCCAGCGCCCGATACCCTGGGTGGACGCGCTAGCCCATGGCGAGAAGATGGAGCTTCTGGCGGAACTGGTCGCCATCAGCCTGGACCTGAAGGAAGCCGGGGCTCCCTGGATCCGGCATGCGGCGCGGGCGGAGGCGGCGGAGATCGCCGAGCTCACGGGCCACGACATCGCCGCCTACTGGACGCCGGATGCCGACTTCCTCGGCCACCACACCAAGACCCAGCTCTTGGGGGCGTTGGCGGCCATGGGCGCGGACGTCGCTCCGACGAAGGGGCTGAAGAAGGACGAGCTCGTCGGCTACGTGGTTTCGGTCGCGGCCGAGAAGGGCTGGGCCCCGCCGGCGCTGAACCTAAGAGCGGAACCGGCGGTGATCGCTGGGGCGGAGGGAACGGACGCCGTCCCCGATCCGCTCGCCGGCGGCCTCGCCGACCCTCTCGACGGGGCGGACGCGGTCACAAGCCAGATCGACGACGGGCGCCTCGCCCAAGCGGCGTGACGCGGCGGCGCGGCTCCGGCGTTCCTGTCGGGGCCGCGTCCGAGGACGCCCACGAGGGCCGCCCTCCAGGATCATGCAGACCTTACTACGGTTTACACAAAAGCGATAAGATGGGGTAAGATCGCTCTATATGGACCCGCGACTCAATCCCTATGCCCCCGGCGCCGGGTCGCCCCCTCCGGAACTCGCCGGACGGGACGCCTTGATCGAGCGCGCCGCCAT
>JASLDZ010000323.1 GCA_030151985.1 Caulobacteraceae bacterium
GATGATGGACGGGCGGGTGAAGACGCTGCACCCGCTCGTTCATGGCGCGTTGCTCGGCTACCGCGACGCGCCCGACCACGCCGCCGCCATGGCCGAGCACGGGATCGGCGGGATCGACGTGCTCTACGTCTCGCTCTACCCGTTCGAGGAGACGGTGGCGGGCGGCGGCGACTTCGCGGCCTGCGTCGAGAACATCGACATCGGCGGGCCGGCGATGATCCGCTCGGCCTCCAAGAACCACGCCTACGTCGCCGTCGCCACGGACGCGGCGGCTATGGGCGAGATCGTCGTCGCGCTCCAGGCGGACGGCGCGACGACGCTGGACCAGCGCAAGCTGTGGGCCGCCCGCGCCTTCGCCCGCACCGCCGCCTACGACGCCGCCATCGCCGGCTGGTTCGGGACGCAGCTGCAGGACTGGTTCCCGTCTCGCCTGTCCATCGCGGGCGCCCGCATCCAGCGCATGCGCTACGGCGAGAACCCCCACCAGCACGCCGCCTTCTACGCCGGCGGAGGCGAGGCGCGTCCGGGCGTGGCGACCGCACGCCAGCTGCAGGGGAAGGAACTCAGCTACAACAACGTCGCCGACACCGACGCCGCCTTCGAGCTCGTCGCCGAGTTCGACCCCAAGGAGCAGGCCGCCGTCGCCATCATCAAGCATGCCAACCCCTGCGGCGTGGCGGTCGGCGGCGACGTGCTGGAGGCCTACAAGCGGGCGCTCCAGTGCGACCCGGTCTCGGCCTTCGGCGGCATCGTGGCGCTGAACCGCACGCTCGACGTCGAGACCGCCCGCGCGGTGGCCGAGATCTTCACCGAGGTGGTGATCGCGCCCGACGCCGACCCCGAGGCGGTGGAGGTGTTCGCGGCCAAGAAGAACCTGCGCCTGCTCGTCACCGGGGGCCTGCCCGATCCGGCGGCGGCGGGGGCGGTGTTCCGCTCGGTCGCCGGCGGCTTCCTGATGCAGACGCGGGACCGCACCCGCCTGACGGCCGCCGACCTGAAGATCGTCACCCGCCGCCAGCCGACCGAGCAGGAGACGGCGGACATGCTGTTCGCCTTCACCATCGCCAAGCACGTCAAGTCCAACGCCATCGTCTACGCCAAGGGTGGACAGACCGCGGGCATCGGCGCGGGGCAGATGAACCGCCGCGACTCCGCCCGCATCGCCGCGATCCGCGCCCGCGAGGCGGCGGAGGCGGCGGGCCTCCCGGGCTCGCTGGCGGACGGCTCGGCCTGCGCGTCGGAAGCCTTCTTCCCTTTCGCCGACGGACTGATCGAGGCGGCGGCGGGGGGCGCGACGGCGATCATCCAGCCCGGCGGCTCCATACGCGACGCCGAGGTGATCGCCGCCGCCGACGAGCGCGGGCTGGCGATGGCCTTCACCGGCGTCCGCGTGTTCCGGCACTGAGCAGAGGGGCGCGGATCAGCCCTCGTCCTCCGGCGCCGTCAGCCGCCAGCGGCCGCGACCGGCCGCCCGGCCGCCCCACGCCGCGCCCGCCGCGCCGATCGCCAGCGTCACGAAGAGGCTCGGCCGCCCCTCGCCGGCGTCCAGCGCGTCGGTGACCAGCACTCCCGCGAGCGCCAGGAGCAGCGCCAGCGGCAGCAGCGGGAAGGCGGGCGAGCGCCAGGCGGCGTCCTCCAGCCGTCCTCGTCGCCGTCCGGCCAGCAGCGCCACGCACAGGGCGGCGTAGATCAGGGTGATCCCGGTCCCCGTCAGCACCAGCAGCCAGTGCAGCGGCAGGAGGCATAGGCCCGCCGCCGCCGCGCTGACCGCCAGCGTCGCGGACGTCGGCGCGCCCGAGCGGGTGCCCGTGGCGGTCAGCGCCCGGTTCAGCCGCTCGCCCGGCCAGACGCCGTCACGCGCGAGCGCATAGACCTGCCGCGCCGAGAGCAGCACCATGGCCACCGCCGCGTTGGCCAGCGCCAGCGCCACCGCTAGCGACGTCGCCGCCCGAACGCCCGCCCCGAGCCGCTCGCCCACCAGCGCCTGCAGCATGTCGGGGGCGGCGAACAGCGCCTTGAGGTCGTGCGCGCCGGTCAGCACGGCCGCGACGGGCGGCAGCTCCGCCAGCACGGTCGCCAGCAGCGCCAGCATCACCGCCTTGGCCACCCGCTCGCGCGGCCGCTCCAGCTCCTCGGCGAAATAGACGGCCGAGCCGTAACCGTCGTAGGCGAACAGGGCCACCGAGGCCGCCAGCACGATCGCGCCCGCGCCGGCCGGTCCGTCCGCCCGCAGGGGGTGCGCGAGGAGCGCGCCGAGCCCGCGTTCCGGATGCGCGAAGCCCGCGACCGCCACCGCGACCACCGCCCCCAGCTCCAGCCCCAGGAAGGCGCCGGTCAGCCCGCCTCCCGCCCGCACGTTCAGGAGGCCGACGCCGCACGCGCCCGCCACCACCGCCAGCGCGACGCCCACGGAGGGCGCGGAGGGCCAGGCGGCGTGCAGGTACTCCGCCACGCCCAGGGCGAACACCGCCGCGGTCAGCACCGAGTTGAGGAGGTTCACGGCCAGCACGGCGAAGGCGGCGCGCGGCCCCAGCACGCGCCCGGCGATGGCGTACTCCCCGCCCGCGTAGGGGAAGGCGGAGGCCAGCTCGGCGTAGACGGCCGACATCCCCGCCGCCACCAGCGCCGCCAGCGCCATCGCCAGGAGCGCGCCCGTCCCCGCCTGCCGGATCACGTCCGGCACGATCACGAACAAAGACGATGCGGGGGTCGCGGCCGACAGGGTGAGGAAGAGGACGCCGAGGAGCCCCAGGCGTCGGGAGAGGGGACGAGGGGCTTGAGTTGTCACCGGCCCATGGTCCGGATGCTCGCCCCCTCATCTCCCCGCTTCCCCCGGGCTTGACCCGGGGGCCGAGCGTCGTGAGCCGCGCGGTCTGGTGACCGCGTCAGCGGTCGGGTCGCACCACGCCCGGCCCCCCGATCAAGTCGGGGGAAGACGGATGAGAAGGGATCGGAACGAGAGCGCGGCGACAAGCTCCCGGTCACGCCGCCTCCGCCTCGTCCTCGTTGTCGGTCTCCACCGGCGCGCCCGTCAGCGCCAGCAGCGGCTCGGCGGCGGCGACGGGTTCCGGCCGGTGGTCCTCCACCTTGCGGAGCTTCCGCTCGATCGCGCGGTTGCGCACCGACACCTTCTCGTGGAGCTTCTGCGCCTGGTCGAGCTTCTCGCCGAGCTTGGACCACACCTCGCCGTAGGTCTTGAACTCGGCCTTGGCCGCGCCCAGCAC
>JASLDZ010000340.1 GCA_030151985.1 Caulobacteraceae bacterium
TCCTATGGGCTCCGCGATCTTCTTCCAGCACAGGCCGGGCGCCGCGTGAGGGCCGGCTCATAGCAAGCCGGGTCGCGCAAGGAAACGCCTCGGAAGCGGCTCCGCTCCGCACGATCGTGTCGGCGGCTCGACCGTCGAAGCGGAGCCGTAGCTGAACAGCGGCTAAACCTTCGGCTCCGGGAGGGTTCAGCCCGGCGGCCGCAATCTCCTCTCATCGACCGACGGACTGGCCGCCGGCCGCAGACAAGCAGGGGATTGGACGATGAACTTCAAGGCTCTCACTTTCGCCGCCGTGGCCGCGGTCGGCGCAGCGGCGGCTTCCGCGCCCGCCATGGCGCAGGACTGGGGCGGCGGCTACGGCTGGCGGCCGCAGCCCGTCTCCTACGGCGGCGGGGATCTGCGCGACCGCGAGGACCGGATGCAGGTGTGGATCGACCGCGCCCGCGATACCGGCCAGCTGCCCGGCTGGCGCGCCTGGCATGCGCAGGGCGAGCTGAACGCCATCCGGCGCGACCAGCGCGGCCTCTTCGACCGGCAGGGCGGCCTCGGCCCCGGCCAGCGCCAGTGGCTCGGCGCCCGGCTCGACCATCTGGCGAGCTACATCCGCGAGAGCGGTTCCGAGGGGGGCTACGGCGGCTGGCGCCGCTGGTGATCTGAAGCTTCGCTGAACCACCGGGCGGCGTCCGTGTTCTCAAGCTTGGGCGCGGGCGCCGTCCCCCACCGCCGACCGGACAAGGACGGCGACATCGAGAGAGGATGCCATGACCATCAAGACCTTCACCCTGGGGCTGGCCGCGGCCGCGGCCACGCTCGCCGCCTCCGCCGCGCCGGCGCTGGCGCAGCCCGGCTACGGCCCGCCCGGCGGCGGCTACAACGCCTGGCACGGCGACTGGCGCAGCGACCGCGGCGGCTGGCAGGGCGACATCAACGCCCGGCTCGACCGCATCCAGGGCTGGATCAACAACGCGCGGAGCAACGGCCGCCTGCCGCCCGACCGCGCCTTTCACGCGCAGGGCGAGCTGAACACCATCCGCCGCTACGCGCGGGGCGTCTTCAACCGCCGCGGCGACATCCCGCCGCGCCAGCACGATTATATCGAAAGCCGCATCAACCACCTGCGCGACTACATCCGCGACAGCGGCTTCCGCGACTTCTAAGCCGCGAGACGGCCTGAACGACGAAGGGCGGGGGGTCCGATCGGACCACCCGCCCTTTTTCATGCTTCGCGGACGCGCCGGTCAGCTGTTGGCGGGATCCCAGCGGTCGGAGCGGGGTTCGCCGCCCGACGCCGCGTGGGCGGACGGGCGATTGCGGCCGCCTCCCTCGTGACGCTTGGGCGCGGCCTGCCCGCCGTCGTGCGACGGGCGGGCGTCGGAGCGGGCGTGCGCCGGACGGCCCTGTCCCTGGCGCTGGTCGCCGTGGCGCTGCGGCTGGCCGTTCCGGCCGCCGTTCGCCTGCCGCTGGGGCTGACCCTGGCGGGGCTGACCTTCCGAATGCGCCTGCCCGTTTCCGCGCGCGCGGTGAGGCTGGCGGCGCGGGCCGTCACGCGTGGGACGGGCGGCGTGGTTCTCGGACGGGTCGTAGCTCGAGCCGTCACGCGCGCCTTGCGCCGCCTCCATGTTCCGCGTCGCCTTGGCGAGCACGGCCAGCTGCGGGTCGCGGCGGCGGTCCTCCGACGGGATCGTCTGCCGCGTGACCTTCTGGATGTCCTTCAGGAGCGGCCGCTCGTCGTCGGCGCAGAAGGCCACCGCCGAGCCCGAAGCCCCGGCGCGGGCCGTACGCCCGATGCGGTGGACGTAGGCCTCCGGCACGTTGGGCAACTCGAACTGCACCACATGGCTGACCGCGTCGATGTCGATGCCGCGGGCGGCGATGTCGGTGGCCACCAGCGCCCGCACGTGCCCCGCCTTGAAGGCCGCGAGCGCCTTTTCTCGTTGCGGCTGGCTCTTGTCGCCGTGGATGGAGGCGGCGTTTACGCCGCAGGCGATCAGGTGCTTGGCCACCCGGTCCGCGCCCCGCTTGGTGCGGGTGAAGACGAGCGTGCGGGTGTAGTTCGGGTCCTCGAACAGCTCGGCCAGGAGCTCGCGCTTCTTGTCCGCATCCACGAACACCACGCGCTGGGCGATGCGCTCGACGGTGGTGGCCTGCGGCGTGACGGAGACCTTCACCGGATCGCGGAGCAGGTCGCCGGCCAGCTTGCCGATCTCGGCCGGCATGGTGGCGGAGAAGAACAGGTTCTGCCGCGGCTTCTTGAAATTGTTCACGATCTTGCGGATCGGCACGATGAAGCCGAGGTCGAGCATCTGGTCGGCTTCGTCCAGCACGAAGATCTCGGTCTCGCCGAGGTAGGCGGTGTGCTGGCCCAGGTGGTCAAGCAGGCGGCCGGGCGTGGCGACCAGCACGTCGATGCCGCGCTCCAGCGCCTTGATCTGCGGGTTGATCTTCACGCCGCCGAAGATCACGGCGACGCTCATGTTCATGTGCCGGCCGTAAGCGCGGAAGCTGTCGGCAATCTGGCTGGCCAGCTCGCGGGTGGGCGAGAGCACCAGGCAGCGGCAGCCGCGCCGGGGCGCGGGGCGGCGGTCCGCGTCCAGCCGCTGCAGGATCGGAAGGGCGAAGGCGGCGGTCTTGCCGGTGCCCGTCTGGGCGATGCCCAGGAGGTCCTTGCCGGCGAGCACGGGCGGGATCGCCTGCGCCTGGATGGGGGTGGGCTGCGTGTAGCCCTCGGACTCCAGCGCGCGCAGCAGCGGCTTGGCGAGGTTCAGGGCGTCGAAGGTTGTGACTTGGGTCAACAGGTCGTCTTTCACGGTCCGCCGAGGGGAGCGTGCGCGTGGACGGTTCGCGAGTGAGTCGCGCGTCACGGCCGCCCCCGCATCGAGCGGGAGGTCGGGGTGAGCGCCGCGCGTGTCGGGCGATCGGATGAGAACCTTGGGGCGGTCCGACAGGCTGGAACCGGATGATCGGCTCCCCACGCGGCTGTCGCGCCGTGCAATCCCGAAGCGGCGAACCGTCCGGGCTGGATATCAGATGCGCGTGCGGTGCAGCAAAGTCAAGGTTTAAGGCTCAGCTCGTGTGGTCACTGAGGATGCGCCAGCCCGTGGGTCCCCGGTGCAGGATCAGGTCGAACACGCCCGTGTCCTCCTTCGGCCGACCGGTGCGGACGAGGTGGAAGCGGCCGTAGAAGACCGCGTAGTCCGGGCCCAGGCTTCGGATCTCCTGCTCGTCGAAGCTGAGCCTGCCGAGGGCGCCGCTCCCGGTGGCGTAGCCGGCGCGGTAGTGGGCGGCGATCGCGTCGTAGCCCTTCACGAGTCCCTTGGGCGTCACGAACACCGTGTCCGGCCCCGGCTCATAGCTCGTCAGGAAGCCGGCGAGGTCGCCCGCATTCCAGGCGGCCGCGCTGTCCGCCATCGTCTTGCGGATGGCCGCCCTCGCCCTCCTTGCTGCGCTCGCCTCCGCGACCGCCGCGCGCGCCGCACCCGTTCCGGCCGGGGACGCGGCGGCCATCCGCAAGACGATGGCGGACAGCGCGGCCGCCTGGAATGCGGGC
>JASLDZ010000419.1 GCA_030151985.1 Caulobacteraceae bacterium
CCCAAGCAGACGGCTGGAGCGGCAGCACGCCGCCGGTGAGGCCGCCGGTGCAGAAGAGCCCGGATGCGGCGCTGGCGCAGCGCCTCGCAGACGCAGTGGAGGCTTACAGGCTTATGTCGCCAGTCGATCGTGCGCTGCACGACTCTGATCAGCGTCGGAGCTTCGTGCGTGGTCAACTACAGGGCGATGAGCCGCCGCGCGACGTGCTAGCTGACGAAGTGCGGCGCCTGCGCGAAGAGATCGCCCGCCTGCACGACAGCCTGAACCGGGAGGTGGCGGAGAGGGAGTGGAGGCCGATCGAAAGCGCTCCGAGGGACACACCCGTGTTGGTCTGGGACGGCGAGTATACTGCGGTCGCGGAGTCCAACGAGGACGGCCCCGATCGTCAGTGGTGGATCGCCTATAGCGAGGGCGAAAACGAGTTTTTCGACCCCATCCACTGGACGCCCCTTCCCGCCCGCCCCCAGGAGGGAGGGGGTTCCGGTGCCTAGGCCCGCGACAACGGCTGGAGACGTGGAGCGGGCAGTCAAGGGCGCGCTCAAGGGCGGCTGGCCGCTGGGAACGTTCGAGGTCCGCGTCGAGGGCAAGGTCGTGCGCCTCTTGCCCTGCCGCCCCGTCGAGCCGCAGGATGACGTCGAAGCCAATCCGTGGGATGACGACCTGCCCCGATGACCAAGTTCGCGCTGCGCTACGTCCAGGCCTTCAAGGACCGGCACGGGCGGCAACGCTACTACTTCCGTAGGCCCGGCCTCAAGCGCGTCCCCCTGCCGGGCAAGCCGGGCTCCACGGAGTTCCTGGCGGCCTACGGGGCGGCCGAGCGCGGGGAGACGCCGGCGCGGGAGGTGGGTTCCAAGCGCACCGTCCCCGGCTCCCTGAGCGCGTTGATCGTGGCCTACTACCAGTCCGCCGAGTTCACCACGCTCGCCGCCAGCACGCGGGCCACCTATCGGGGCGTGATCGAGCGGCTGCGGGCTGAGCACGGCGACAAGCCCGTGCGCCTCATGTCCGCCGACAGGATCAAGCGGGACAAAGACCGCATGGCAGGAACGCCCGCGGCCGCCAACGCACGGCTCGCCATCCTGCGTCTCCTCATGCGGTTCGCCGTGGACCGGGGCTGGCGGAAGGACAACCCGCTTGACGGGATCAAGAAGGTCCGCAGCACAGGTGGCGGCTTCCACACGTGGACGGAGGAGGAGATCGCCGCCTATGAGGCGCGCTGGGCTTCTGGAACGCGCGCCCGCCTCGCCCTGGCCCTGCTCCTCTACACGCTCCAGCGTCGCTCCGACGTGATCGGCATGGGCCGCCAGCACCAGAAAGGCGGGGCGCTGCATGTGCAGCAGCAGAAGACCGGAGCCCGCCTTGTCATTCCGATCCACCCGACCCTAGCGACCGAGCTGGCGCATGTGCCGGCAGACCAGATGACGTTCCTCCAGACCGCGTTCGGGGCTCCGTTCACGTCGGCGGGCTTCGGCAACTGGTTCGCGGAGTGCTGCCGGGCGGCGGGCCTGCCGAAAGGGTGCGCGGCCCATGGTTTGCGGAAGGCGGGGTCTCGGCGCCTGGCGGAGGCGGGATGCAGCGCCAGCGTCATTCAGTCGCTCACTGGCCATACGACGCTCAAGGAGGTCGCTCGCTACACGGCCGCCGCCGACCAAGAGGCGCGAGCGCGGCAGGGCATGGAGGCCCTTTCGGGAACGTCCAGTGTCAAACCCGCACGAAAGGTTTGACAATAACGCCCGCAGTCCATTGCGGGCACTCAGGTTTTTTGAGTGGGTGGCGGTGAGGGAGGAAGCCGACTAGGACAAGAGAGTCAACGGCTTGCGCGGTCTAACCGTCCCAATACCGCTCTAGGCGGCGCAAGGGGTTGCACACCGGACTGTCAAACCTCCCGCCCTACCTCAGCAGCCACGTCGGATCGTAGCTCAGCACCTCACAGGAGAACGCGAGGGCGACGGCCAGGGCTGCGGCGATGATCTTCAGCGCGTGCACGGCTGAACCGGTGTCATGGGGCGTGTTCTAGTTGGAGCCGAGGGGGCTGATGTGGTAGGGTGTGGGGTGCGTCGGACGACCCGGTCACTGACGGCTTCACGCCGACAAACCCCGCCCGAACATGGCCGAGAGTCGACAGGGATGCCAGCCTCGGCTTCCCTGCCCGGTGGAAGGTAAACGGGCCTCGGGTCGGCTTTCCGTGCATTGGCCCCGTATAGGCCGAGGGGTTTCGGGGCGGTCCCCAGAAAACCGCCCTCTCACCCCCGCCAGCCGGGGTCTTAGCTGCCCGACGCGATCGACACCTTCACGCCCTTGTGGATGTCCTCGCGGATGCCGCGCAGCTCCACCGTGCTGGCGTGAGCGGCGGCGCGGGCGTCCTCCAGCCCGTCGCGGGTGCAGCGGGTCAGCTCGTCCACCGCTTCCTCCAGCCGCCCCATGGTCGCCACCAGTTCGCGCATGGGCCGGCCGTCCGCGAAGTCGCCAGAGACGACCACGGTCTCGCCGGGCCCAGGCTTCTTGGCCTCCGCCTTCCACGCCTGCCGGATCACACCGAACGCGGCGCCGATGAAGGTGATGACGGCGGTGATCTGCCCCCAGACGGGGATTTCAGGGAGCG
>JASLDZ010000428.1 GCA_030151985.1 Caulobacteraceae bacterium
CTCGGCTTCGGTGGTCGGCATCGCGGCTCCCTGGGGCGCCAGCCTGCGTCGGCGAGTCCCTAGATGCGGTTAATGCCGTCGCCCGCCCGGCCGGCGGGCTTGCCCTTCGACGCCGCTTGCCGCTGTAAGTCGCCGGCGCCGTGCTAGGCGCGGCTTGGGCGAGGCGCGAGATGGACCGGGGCGAGACGCTCGAAGCGGTGCTGGCGGAGGACGGTGCGGGCGGAGCGGTCGCCCGGGCGGTGCTCGCGATGGCCCGCGCCGCCGCGGACTTCTCCGTCGTGATCGCCGCGCCTGCGCTGGAGGGCCGACTCGGCGGGGCGGCGGGCTCGACCAACGCCGACGGCGACGCGCAGCGCACGCTCGACCTCGTGGCCGAGGACCGCTTCTCGGCCGCCCTGCGCGAGGCGGGGATCGCCGGCTACCTGTCCGAAGAGGTCGAGGCGCCGGTCGTGTTCGACCCGAAGGGCGAGGTCGCGGTCGCCATCGATCCCCTGGACGGCTCCTCCAACATCGACGTCAACGCGCCGATCGGCACCATCTTCTCCATCTGGCCGGCGGTCGCCTCCAGCGACGCCTTCGCCAGCTTCCGCCGCACCGGACGCGACCAGCTGGCGGCGGGCTACTTCGCCTACGGGCCGCAGACCTCGCTCCTGCTGACGACGGGGCGCGGGACGCGGCAGTTCACGCTGGACCGCGGCTCGGGCGCGTTCCTGCTGGTCGAGCCGGCGCTGGCGATCCCGCGCGCGGCGGCGGAGTACGCGATCAACGCCTCTAACGCTCGCCGCTGGCGCGAGCCGGTGCGCGCCTACGTCGAGGACTGCCTGGCGGGCAAGGACGGGCCGCGCGGCAAGGCGTTCAACATGCGCTGGGCCGCCTCGCTCGTCTCCGACGCCACGCGCGTGCTGACCCGGGGCGGCGTGTTCCTGTACCCGGGTGACGACCGGAAGGGCTACGAGGAGGGCCGCCTGCGCCTGCTCTACGAGGCCGCCCCCGTCGCCTGGCTGGCCGAACAGGCCGGAGGCGCGGCGACGGATGGCCTGAACCCGCTCCTCGACATCGCCGCGACCTCGCCCCACCAGCGCACGCCGCTCGTGTTCGGCTCGGTGGAGGAGGTGGAGGAGGTCGCCCGCCGCCACCGCGAGGCCGCGGCGCGCTGAGCCCTCCCGCTCTTATCTCCGCTCATCCCCGCGCATGCGGGGACCCAGACTTGCTTCCGTCCAGCACCGCACCAGACAGCCTGGGTTCCCGCATACGCGGGAATGAGCGGAAGTAAGGGGAGCGCTAGAGCGGCAGGCCGGGCTCCACGTGCGCCTCGATCCCCGCCGCCCGAAGCGCCTGCGCCTCGCGCTCGTCCTCCTCGCCGGGCGAGCCGGCGACCAGGCGCACGACGCGATGGCCTGAGGCGACCTCGGCCTCCAGGTGCGCGACATCGGTCGTGCGGCGGGCGTCGCGGCGGGCGAGGCTCGCGATCGCGTCGGGCACGCCCTCGCCCTGGATCACGAGGTCGGCGTCCTGCAGCAGGCGCAACGCGCGCAGCGTCAGCCGCTCCGGATCTCCCGGCCCAGCCCCCACGATATGCACCACGCCGCGCGGCGCGAGGGGGCCTTCCGCGAGCAGACGCCGCAGGGCCGTGAGCGCCTCGGCTTCGCGCCCGTCGTAGGTGGCCTGCGCCGCCTCGCCCCTGAGCGCCGCCTCCCAGAACCGCCGCCGCTGCAGGCCGTCGAGCGGCGAGGCGACCACCTCCGGCCGGATCAGCCGCGCCGCCCGCGCCAACGCCCGCACGCCCTGCGGCAGGGCCGCCTCGATCCGCGCCCGCAGGTCGCGCGCCATCACCGGCGCGACGCCGCCGGTGGCGATCCCCACCACCACGTCGCCGCGGTCGACGAGGGCCGGCGTCTGGAAGTCGGAGAGCGCCGGCCGGTCGACGACGTTGACGAGGATGCGCCGGGCTCGCGCCTGCGCCGCCAGTTCCGCGGCCTCGGCTTCCTCCTCAGCGCCCACGGCGACGAACAGGAGCGCGGCGCGGTCAAGGTCGGCCTCCTGCGGCCAGCCGGGCCGCGGCGGTGTAAGGTCGGCCGAGTCGCCCTCCAGCCCGCGCGGCGCGAACCAGCGCAGTTCGGCCGGCGTGGCGGACAGCAGCCGCGCCTTGGCGATCGCCGGCTCCCCGCCGCCGACCACCAGCACCGCGCGACCCTCCAGCGGGATCGAGGCGAGGAACACCTGCATGGCCGTCAGCTATACGGGCGCGATCGGCCGTTGCGAACCGCGCGACCGCCGGGCACACCCCGGGCATGAGCGCCGTCACCCCCTCCGCGGGCCTCCTGCTCGGCCGCGAGCACCACCTGGCCGTGCGCGTCTACTACGAGGACACCGACTTCACCGGCCTCGTCTACCACGGCAACTATGTCCGCTATTTCGAGCGCGGGCGCTCGGACTTCCTGCGCCTCCTGGGCGTCGGCCACGCGAGCCTCTTGGAGCGCGAGGACCCCGCCGCCTTCGTGATCCAGCGCATGGAGATCGACTTCCGTCGTCCCGCCCGGATCGACGACGCCCTGACGGTGATCACCACCTACGAACTGCTGAAGGGCGCCCGCCTGGACGCGGCGCAGAGGATCGAGCGCGACGGCGAGCTCCTCTGCGTGGCGCAGGTCAAGGCCGCCTGCATCGACCTGAAGGGCCGCCCCCGCCGCCCGCCCGCCACCCTGGTCGAACGGGTGACCCCCGTGCTGCCGCCGGGATAGGCGGCGCGAGGCCATATTCTCGCCGCGCGCGAGTGACTGAAACCCGGTAGATTCCTGCCGATTCCTTCGAAGAGCCGCCCCTCCATGCCCGAAGCCGCGTCTCCCGAAGCCTTCAGCCTCGTCTCCGCCTTCCTGCGCGCCGACATCGTCGTGAAGCTTGTGATGCTGGCCCTGGGCGCGGCGTCCCTTTGGTCGTGGACCATCATCCTGGACAAGGCGTTCCGCTTCGCCGCCCTGAAGCGCGACGCCGACCGCTTCGAGGACGAGGTCGGCTCCGGCCGTCCGCTGGAGGAGATCGCCGCTGATGCGGGCGACGCGCCCAAGGCCCCCCTGCCTCGGATGCTGCAGGCGGCGCTCAGGGAATGGCGCGACAGCCGCAAGGCCGGGGCGATGTCCGAGCACCAGACGGCGCTCCTGATCGGCCGCGTCGACCGCGCGCTCGACAGCGTGATCGCCAAGGAGAGCCGCCGGGTGGAGGACGGACTGGGGAGCCTGGCCATCGTCGCCACCGCCTCGCCCTTCGTGGGGCTCTTCGGCACGGTCTGGGGGATCATGCACGCCTTCCAGGCCATCGCCGGCCAGAAGTCGACCAACCTCGCGGTCGTGGCCCCCGCCATCGCCGAGGCGCTGTTCGCCACCGCCATCGGGCTGGTGGCCGCCATCCCGGCCTACATCGCCTACAACAAGTTCTCGACCGACGCGTCCAAGGTGAGCGGGCGGATGGAGTCCTTCGCCGACGACCTCGCCGCCGCCGTCGCGCGCCGACTGGGGGCGTGACAGTGGGTCGAAGCCCCCCTCCGTCTCGGCGCTGCGCGCCGAGCCACCTCCCCCGCAAGCGGGGGAGGTCTGATGACGCGACACCAAGCCATCAGGGCTCCCCCGCGCGCGGGGGAGCTGGCCCGAGCGCCAGCGAGGGTCTGAGGGGGCGACTGTCCAAGCTGCTGCGTACCAGAGGGGCGTGAGCGATGGCCCTCTCCTCCCACGACGCGTTCGCGGCGGGCGGCGGGCGAGGCCGCCGACGGCGGCGCGCCCGGCGCGGCGCCTTGAGCGAGATCAACGTCACGCCGCTGGTGGACGTTATGCTGGTGCTGCTCATCATCTTCATGGTCTCGGCGCCGCTGCTCAACGTCGGCGTCCCGGTGGACCTGCCCAAGACCGAAGCGGGCGCCATGCAGGACGCCGAGAAGCCGGTCGCCGTCACCATCGCCAAGGACGGCGCGCTGCACCTGAACGAGGCCGAGACCACGCTCTCGGCCCTGATCCCGCGCCTGCGCGAGATGCCGGAGGCCAACGGCAAGCCGATCTACGTGCGGGCGGACGGCGGCGCGCCCTACGCCATCGTGGCGCAGGTGATGGCCAAGCTCTCCACCTCCGGCTTCACCAAACTGAACCTCGTCACCGACGTCGCCGCGCCGGAGCGGGAGCGATGAGGGGATGAGGGAGCGGCAGGACCGCTATCCCGCACTCGCCGGCTCCGCGCTCCTGCACGGGGCGCTGCTGGCGGCCGCGCTCGTGACCCTGTCCAAGCCGCCCAAGCCGATCACTTTGGGCGAGGCGGTGCCCGTCAACATCGTGGCCTCCGGCCCGCCGTCGCGGGCGGCGCTGAAGGCGGAGGAGGAGGCCGACGCGTCCGCCCCCGAACCCGCGCCGACGCCCGAACCCGCGCCGCCCGCGCCGACGCCGGCGCCCAAGCCCACGCCGGTCCCCACGCCCGCGCCTCCCAAGCCGACGCCCCCGAAGCCGGTCCCGCCCAAGCCCGCGCCGCCCGTCCCGAAGCCGACGCCCGCCCCGCCCAAGCCGACCCCGCCTAAGCCGGTCGCCAAGCCGACGGCCAAGGCGAAGCCGGAGCTGAACCTCGACGCGCTCGCCTCCAGCCTGCCCAAGAGCCGCGCCAAGCCGCAGGAGCTCGACCTGGGCGCGATCGCCGGAGCCCCCACCAAGGCCAAACACCAGGACCTCGACCTCGCCGCCATCGCCGGCGGCGCGGCGGGCGGCGCGAAGGGTCCCGCCAAGGCCGCCACCGCCCGGACCGCGCAGACCGCGGGGGCTGCCGCGCAGGGGCTCACCGGCGACGAGAAGGGCGCGCTACGCCGCAAGCTGATCCGGCTGTGGAACCTGAACTGCTCCATTCCCGGCGCGGACGCGGTGGTCGTGAAGGTGCGGATGCGGCTCGCGCCGACGGGCGCGCTCGCGGGGCCGCCGCAGCTTGTCTCCTCGACCGGCGAGGGCAGCGACGCCGTCACCCAGGCGGCCGTCACCCGCGCCATGTCGGCCGTCTCCCGCGGCGCGCCCTATCTCGAGATCGCGCCGGAACACTTGAAGGCGATGAACGACTTCGTATTCACCTTCGACGCCAAGACCGCCTGCAAGGGGTGACGCCGTGACCGACCGCCCGACCTTCCCGCTCCTCAGCCGCCGCGGCCTGCTCGC
>JASLDZ010000440.1 GCA_030151985.1 Caulobacteraceae bacterium
AGCTCGGCCACCGACACCGCCGGGTGGGTGTCGTTGAGCTGGATCGCCGCCTTGTCCGGCAGGGTGCGGATGTCTCCGAAATACTGCAGGTGCCGCCGTACGATGTCCTGCAGCGAGGCGCTGGAGAAGAAATACTCCTGACGCAGCCGCAGCTCCTGCCCCGCGGGCGTGGAGTCGGCCGGGTAGAGCACCCGCGTCAGCGTCTTGGCGCGGTTCTGGTCGGCGAGCGCGCCCGCGTAGTCGCCCGCGTTGAAGGCGTCGAGCTTCAAGGGGTCGGGCGAGCGGGCGTTCCACAGGCGCAGCGTGTTCACCCGCGCGCCCCGCCACCCGACCATGGGCGTGTCGAAGGCCTCGGCGATGATCTTCTCCGCCGGCTCCCACTTGGTCAGCCCCGCCTCGTCGCCGGCCACCGAGCCGCCGAAGCAGACGGTGTAGGCGCTCTCCCGGCGCTCGAACTCCCAGGGGTTGCCGTGGGCAAGCCAGTCCTCCGGCAGCTCCACCTGCCAGCCGTCGTCGATGCGCTGGCGGAACATGCCGTTCACGTAGCGGATGCCGTAGCCGTAGGCGGGCAGGTCCAGGCTCGCCAGGCTCTCCATGAAGCAGGCCGCGAGCCGCCCGAGGCCGCCGTTGCCGAGCGCCGCGTCCGGCTCGATCTCCGAGACGAGGTCCAATTCCACGCCGAGCGACGCCAGCGCCGCCTTCACCTCCTCCATTATGCCGAGGTTGGAGAGGGCGTCGCGCAGCAGCCGCCCGATCAGGAACTCCAGGCTCAGGTAGTAGACGCGCTTGGCGCCGGCCGCGTGCGCCTCGCGGGTGGAGACCATCCACTGGTCGATGATCCGGTCGCGCACGGCGTAGATGGTGGCGGCCAGCCAGTCGTGCGGGCGGGCGGCCCGGGCGTCCTTGCCGATGCGGTGGGCGAGGGTCTCGACGATCCGTGCGGCGAGCACCAACGGATCGGCGGCGGGCGCCGGCGGCTCGTCGGTCGGGCGGGCCAGGACGGCGGTGTCGCTCAAGGGATGGCCTAAGGGGCTGCAAAAGAATGTCAGCCGGAGCGCTTCGCCCGGCTTCCGCACCCTAGCCCGCACGGCAGGTCATGCAAGCGGACCCGACCCCTAAACCCACTCATCCCGGCGAAGGCCGGGACCCAGATCCGCCCGTGATGCCAGACTTGGCATTGAAGATGGCGAGTCCCGGCCCCTTCGCTCCCGGACCTGGGTCCCGGCCTTCGCCGGGATAAGCGGAGTGAAAGGCTTAAGCCGCCCCGCCCTGCTTCTTCTCCGCGTAGATCACCAGCGGCTGGGCGCGGCCCTCGACCACCTCGCCGGAGACCACGACCTCCTCCACACCCTGGTAGGTCGGAAGCTCGAACATGGTCTCGAGCAGGATCGCCTCCATGATCGAGCGCAGGCCGCGGGCGCCGGTCTTCCTGGCGATGGCCTTGCGGGCGATCGCCTTGAGGGCGTCGTCGCTGAAGGTCAAGCCGACGTTCTCCATGTCGAACAAGCGCTGGTACTGCTTGGAGAGCGCGTTCTTGGGCTCGGTCAGGATCTTGACCAGGGCGGCCTCGTCCAGGTCCTCCAGCGTGGCGATCACGGGCAGGCGGCCGATGAACTCGGGGATCAGGCCGAAGCGCTGCATGTCCTCCGGCTCGACCTGCCGCAGGATCTCGCCGGTGCGCCGCTCATCGGGGTCGTTCACCGTGGCGCCGAAGCCGATGCCTGCCCCCTTCACGCCGCGGGCGGAGATGATCTTCTCCAGCCCCGCGAAGGCGCCGCCGACGATGAACAGGATGTTGGTCGTGTCGACCTGCAGGAACTCCTGCTGCGGGTGCTTGCGGCCGCCCTGCGGCGGCACGGAGGCGACGGTGCCCTCCATGATCTTGAGCAGCGCCTGCTGCACCCCCTCGCCCGAGACGTCGCGGGTGATCGAGGGGTTGTCCGACTTGCGGCTGATCTTGTCGATCTCGTCGATGTAGACGATGCCGCGTTGCGCGCGCTCGACGTTGTAGTCGGCCGCCTGCAGCAGCTTGAGGACGATGTTCTCCACGTCCTCGCCGACGTAGCCGGCCTCGGTCAGCGTAGTGGCGTCGGCCATGGTGAAGGGCACGTCGATGATGCGCGCCAGGGTCTGCGCGAGCAGCGTCTTGCCGGTGCCGGTGGGGCCGACCAGCATGATGTTCGACTTGGCCAGCTCGACGTCGTTGTTCTTCTGCGCGTGGTTCAGCCGCTTGTAGTGGTTGTGCACCGCGACCGAGAGCACCTTCTTGGCGTGGTCCTGCCCGATGACGTAGTCGTCGAGGACCTCGCGGATCTCCTTGGGCGTGGGCACCCCGTCCTTGGACTTGACGAAGGCGATCTTGTGCTCTTCGCGGATGATGTCCATGCACAGCTCGACGCACTCGTCGCAGATGAACACGGTGGGGCCCGCGATCAGCTTGCGCACCTCATGCTGGCTCTTGCCGCAGAAGGAGCAGTAGAGGGTCGATTTGGCGTCGCCGCCGGCGGCTTTGGTCATGGCGCTCTCATACACTCAGGGTCCGCGCGAAGGGGGGAGCCCCGCGCCGACCGCATCACCAACGCTCCACACGGGGGCGAAGGCGAGCCCCTACATATGGCGTCGAAGGCTTTACCGAAACCTGAGCCTCGAACTCGCATTCGACACGAAGCCCGAGTCCCGATCAAGGCGTAACGGGCGGCGACCTGCAGGGGATGCGCCACCATGCCGCCGATGAGGGCGCCGGAGGGCTGAACCATGGATGAACCGCTGGTCGCCTTCGACTTCGACGGCACGCTGACGACGACCGACAGCTACACGGCCTTCCTGCGCTGGCGGGCGGGGGCTGCGGGGTATGCTGCGGGGGGCGTGCGGCTGGCGCCGGCGTTCGCCGCCTATGCCGTGACGCGGGATCGCGGCGCGCTGAAGGCGGCGGCGACGCGGGTGTTCCTGCGGGGCGTGCGCCTCGACGCGCTGATCGCCGACGCCGGGCGCTTCGCCGCCTCGCACGCCTCGTCGCTGCTGCGGCCGGACGCGCTGGCCTGCTGGGAGGGGTGGAAGGGCAAGGCGCGACGGGTGATCGTGACCGCCTCGCCCGAGCCGGTGGTGCTGCCCTTCGCCCGGCGCCTGGGCGCCGACACGCTGATCGGGACGCGGCTGGCGGTGGACGCGGACGCGCGGCTCACCGGCGGTTTCGACGGCGCGAACTGCCGGGGGGCGGAGAAGGTCGCGCGACTGAAGGCCGCGTTCGGGGAGGACGTGCGAGTGCGGGCCGCCTACGGCGACACCGCCGGCGACCGGGAGATGCTGGCCTTCGCCGACCAGGGCCACATGCGCGTCTTCACCGAAGCGCCGGGCTGAGGCGCGCTACTCCGCCGACAGCTTCTGCGCGATCCGCTTCACCCGGTCGCTCGTCCAGTCCACGTCGCTGGCGACGCGGGCGCGTTCGCGGCCGGTCTTGTCGTAGATCACCGTGGTGGGGAAGCCGCCGACCTTCGGGTTAAGCGCGAACGGAAGCGCCAGCGTCGGATCCTGGTAGAAGGCGAGCGGCGCGTTGGCGGCGATGAACGCCTTGGCCTGGGCGGTCGCGGCCTCGCGGTCGACGGAGACGGCGACCACCTGCGCGCCTTTCGGCCCCTGCGCCTTCTGGAAGGCGGCGAGCGCCGGCATCTCCTTCTTGCAGGGCGCGCACCACGTCGCCCACAGGTTCAGGAACACCACCTTGCCCTTGAAGGCGGCGAGCGTGACCGGCTTGCCCGCCGCGTCACGGAAGGCGGTGGGCGGCGCGGGCGTCCCCTTCCCGCGCGGAACCAGCGGCGGGATCTCGTGCAGCCTGACGCCCGCGACCGCCTGCGCGTCGGCGGAGGAGAGCAGCGTCCACGAGCGCCCCGCCTCGCCTACGC
>JASLDZ010000505.1 GCA_030151985.1 Caulobacteraceae bacterium
GGGCGGCTCGGCCAACGACACGATCACCACCGGCGCGGGCGACGACAAGCTGGCGGGCAACGCCGGGAACGACCTGCTGACCGCGGGCGCCGGCTCCGACTGGCTGATCGGCGGCGCGGGGAACGACACGCTGGATGGCGGAGACGGGACCGACTACGCGCTCTACTCCGGCAAGCTCGGCGACTACGGCATCGTGCACAACGCCGACGGCAGCTACACCGTCACGGACCTCCGCGCCGGCTCGCCGGACGGGACCGACACGCTGCGCAACATCGAGTACATCGTCTACGACCACACGAGCGACAGCGTGTTCGGCCACGCCTACCTGCTGACCTGACCGGAAGGCTTGGCGAGCCCCGCCCCGCCCTCTAGCCTTCGGGCTGAAGGCGGAGCGGGGGCGTCGCGGATGGGTTGGGGTTGGCCGACCGTCATGGCGACGGCCATGGCTTGCGGCCTGGCGAGCGGCGCAAGCGCGGCCTCGCCGCCGCCGATCATCGACATGCACCTGCACGCCCTGCACGCCGACGACCAGGGCCCGCCGCCCGTGGTCGCCTGCGCGCCCTATGACGAGATGCCCGTGCGTGACGCCCGGTTGGACGCGCAGGCCTCCTTCGCCGCCATCTTCAAGGCGCCCCCCACGTGCGCGCATCCGCTCTGGTCGGCGAAGGACGACGACGCGCTGAGGGAGGAGAGCCTGGCCGAGCTGCGTCGCCTGAACATCATGGCGGTCACGAGCGGCCCGCCCGATGTGGTGGAGCGTTGGCGGCGGGAGGAGCCGCAGCGGATCATCCCGGGCTTCATGTTCGGCTGGGGAGAGCACCCGCCGTCGGTCGACGCGCTGCGCAAGCTCCACGCCGAGGGCCGTCTCGCCGTCATGGGCGAGTTCGCGCCGCAGTACGACGGCGTCGCGCCGGACGATCCTCGCCTCGAGCCCTACTGGGCGCTGGCCGAGGAGCTCGACATCCCCGTGGGGATCCACGTCGGCCCCGGCCCGCCGGGGGCCGCGGCGATCGGGCTTTCCGCCTATCGGATGAAGCTGTCCGACCCGCTGCTTCTGGACGACGTGCTGGCGCGCCACCCGCACCTGCGGCTCTACGTCATGCACGCCGGCTGGCCCAACGTGGACCGCATGATCGGCCTGCTCTACGCCCACCCGCAGGTCTATTGCGACGTGGCGGTGATCGACTGGACCCAGCCGCGGCCCGAGTTTCACCGCTACCTGCGCCGGCTGGTGGAGGCGGGCTACGGCAAGCGGATCATGTTCGGCTCCGACCAGATGGTCTGGGCGGGCGCGATCCAGGCGTCGATCGACGCGATAAGGGCGGCCGACTTCCTCACGCCGCAGCAGAAGCGCGACATCCTGCACGACAACGCAGCGCGCTTCCTGCGGCTGGAGAAGTGAGGGAGGATGGTGGACGCGGTAGGGATTGAACCTACGACCCCACCCGTGTGAAGGGTGTGCTCTCCCGCTGAGCTACGCGTCCATGCCGGGGAGCGGGGCGTATAGCGGAGGGGCGGGAGGGGGGCAAGAACCTCCTATCCGCTCATCCCGGCGAAAGCCGGGACCCATGCCCGGCCTGCCCGTGGAACGCGACCGCCGCGACACCCATCCGCGCATGGGTCCCGGCCTTCGCCGGGATGAGCGGGATCAGGGGGGTGTCAGTCGCGCTCCGCCGCCGGCACGATGGTGACGCTCTCGCCGCAGCCGCAGGCATCCGTCTCGTTGGGGTTCCTGAACACGAACTTCGACGCCAGCCGCGTGGTCTCGAAGTCGATCTGCGAGCCGATCAGGAACAGCACCGCCTTGGGCTCGATCAGGATGCGCACGCCCTTGTCCTCGACCACCTCGTCGAGCGGACCGGCCTCGCGCGCGTACTCCAGCACGTACTCCTGCCCCGCGCAGCCGCCGTTCTTCACGCCGACGCGCAGGCCGGCGTACGGCTCAGGCGAGCGGTCCATGATCTCGCGCACGCGAGTCGCGGCCGCCTCGGTCAGGGTGATCACCGGCGGGCGGGGGCGGCGGGGGCGCAGAGTGACGGCGGCTTCCATGACGATCCTTCCGCTCAGAACATGTTGAGCTGGAGCTTAGCCTCGTCGCTCATCTTCGACGGGTCCCACGGCGGGTCGAAGGTGAGGTCCACGTGGCAGGACTTCACGCCCTCGACGCCCATGATCGCCGTCTGCACCCAGCCCGGCATGTCGCCGGCCACGGGGCAGCCGGGGGCGGTCAGCGTCATGTCGACCAGGACGTCGCGGTCGTCGGAGATGTCGACCTTGTAGATCAGCCCCAGCTCGTAGATGTCGACGGGGATCTCCGGGTCGTAGACGGTCTTCAGCGCCGCGATCATCTCCTCGGTCAGCCGGTCCAGCTCCTCCTGCGGGATGGCGGAGGCGGAGCGGCCGTCGTCCACCACCAGGTCGCCCGTAGCGGGGTCGATATGCGGCGGTTGCGGAACGGCCGAAGCGTCGTCCATCAGCTGAAGATCTCCCGCACGCGCACCAGGGCGTCCACCAAGGCGTCGGCCTCGTCCAGCGTGTTATATAGGGCGAACGAGGCGCGAGCCGAAGCGGTGACGCCGAAGCGCGCCATCAGGGGCTCGGCGCAATGCGTGCCGGCGCGCACCGCGATGCCGTAGCGATCCAGCATCTGCGCCACGTCGTGCGCGTGCGCGCCCTCGACCGTGAAGCTGAGGATGGCGCCCTTGTGCGGCGTGTCGCCCAACTCGCGGAACCAGTTATGGGGGCGGAGGGCCTCGCGGGTGCGGTCGTACAGCGCCTGCTCGTGCGCGGCGATCGCCTCGCGGTCCTGGGCCATGAGCCAGTCGCAGGCGGCGCCGAGCCCGATGGCCTCCACGATCGCGGGCGTGCCCGCCTCGAAGCGATGCGGCGGGTCGGCGTAGGTGATCCGGTCCTTCGAAACGGTCCCGATCATCTCGCCCCCGCCCTGGTAGGGCGCCATGGCGGCCAGCCGCTCGGCCTTGCCGTAGAGGGCGCCGATGCCGGTCGGGCCGTAGAGCTTGTGTCCGGTGACGACGTAGAAATCGACGTCCAGCGCCTGCACGTCGACCGCCCCGTGCACCGCCGCCTGGCTGCCGTCGAGCAGCACCGGGGCTCCGACCGCGTGCGCGGCGTCCACAATCTCACGCCCGGGCGAGCGCCAGCCCGTGACGTTCGACATGTGGGTGAGCGCCACCATCTTCGTGCGCGGGCCGAGCAGGGCGCGGTAGGCGTCGAGGTCGAGCGAGCCGTCGTTCTTCACCGGCACGAACCGCAGCACGCAGCCCTTGCGCTCGCGTAGGAAGTGCCAGGGCACGAGGTTGGCGTGGTGCTCCAGCTCGCTGACCACGATCTCGTCGCCCGCCTGGAAGTCGAGGCCCAGGCTCGCGGCCACGAGGTTGATCCCGTCGGTGGTGCCCTTGGTGAAGACGATCTCGTCGGGCGAACCGGCGTTCAGCAGGCGGGCGACGCTTGAGCGCGCGGCCTCGTAGGCGTCGGTGGCCTCGTTGGCGAGCGTGTGCAGGCCGCGGTGGACGTTGGCGTACGACCCCTCCATCGCCGCCACCATGGCGTCGATCACCGCGCGGGGCTTCTGCGCAGAAGCCGCGCTGTCGAGATAGACCAGCGGCCGTCCGTTCACCTGCCGCGACAGGATCGGGAACTGCGCGCGGGCGGCGTGGATGTCGAAGCCCC
>JASLDZ010000451.1 GCA_030151985.1 Caulobacteraceae bacterium
GCTCGACCATGTGCGCCTTGTTCACCTGGTAGGGGATCTCGGAGACGACGATCGCTTCGCGCTCCCCGCGCAGCGTCTCGAATTCGACCTTGCCGCGCATCACGATCGAGCCGCGGCCGAGGTGATAGGCGGCGCGGATGCCCTGGCGGCCCAAGATAATACCGCCGGTCGGGAAGTCGGGCCCCGGCACGATGCCGATCAGATCCTCGATCGAGAGCCCCGGATCCTCGATCAGCGCTACGCAGGCATCGATCACCTCGCCGAGATTGTGCGGCGGGATGTTGGTCACCATGCCGACGGCGATGCCGCCCGCGCCGTTGACCAGAAGATTGGGAAAGCGCGCCGGCAGCACCACCGGCTCGCGCTCCGAATTATCGTAATTGGGCTGGAAGTCGACAGTGTCCTTGTCGAGATCCTCGACCAGCGACCCCGTCACGCGCTCCATGCGCACTTCGGTGTAGCGAATCGCCGCCGGCGCATCGCCGTCGACCGAGCCGAAGTTGCCCTGCCCGTCGATCAGCATCAGCCCCATGGAGAAGGGCTGCGCCATCCGCACCAGCGCCATGTAGACCGAGAGGTCCCCGTGCGGGTGGTACTTACCGATCACGTCGCCGACCGTGCGGGCGGACTTCCTGTAGGCGGCGTTCGACGCGAACCCGTTCTCGTTCATCGCGTGCAGGATGCGGCGGTGCACGGGCTTCAGCCCGTCGCGCACGTCGGGCAGAGCGCGCGAGACGATCACGCTCATCGCGTAGTCGAGGTAGCTGCGCTTCAGCTCCGTCTCGATGGCGACGGGGGCGATCCCGCCGGAAGCGCCGGAGCTGACGGGCGGCGGAAGGGTGTCGTCGGACAAGGCGTCTCTTGGGGAGCTGGAGGCCGCGTGCGTGAGGCCGCGACGGGCGGAGGAGGCGCGGAATCAGCGGCCTCGATGTACTGATTAGATAGCGAGCCGGGGGGTCGAAGTCCAATCTCGGCCGGCCCTCGCAAGGGCCTCGCCGCCCTTGCGCGCACGACGCGAACCGTGGTCGCTGGACGCCATGGCGACGACCGCGAACCCCGCCTCCTCCTCCCTCTCGCGAACGCCCCGGCGCGTGCTCGTGCTGGGGGCGACGGGCACGATCGGACGGGCGACGGTGGACGCGCTGGCGGCGCGGGGGCACGCGGTCGTCGCCGTCGTGCGACCCGGTTCCGCCCTCGCCATCCGACCGGGCGTGGAGGTGCGCGAGGCGCGGGTGGCGGAGCCCGGCGCCCTGGCCCGCAACGGCTTTCGCGGCGAGCGGTTCGACGCGGTGGTCTCCTGCCTCGCGTCGCGCACCGGCGCGCCCAGGGACGCCTGGGCGGTGGACCATGCCGCGCACCTGCACGCGCTGGAGGCGGCGCAGGCGGCGGGCGCGTCCCGCTTCGTGCTGCTCTCGGCCATCTGCGTCCAGAAGCCCCGCCTCGCGTTCCAGCACGCCAAGCTGGCTTTCGAGGCGGCGCTACAGGCCTCGGAGCTCGACCATGCGATCGTGCGACCCACCGCCTATTTCAAGTCGCTGTGCGGCCAGATCGACCGGGTGCGGCGCGGCAAGCCGTTCCTGGTGTTCGGGGACGGGACGCTCACCGCCTGCAAACCGATCGCCGACGAGGACCTGGCCGACTACCTCGCCGACCGGCTGGACGATCCGCCCGGCGTTCGCGCGATCCTGCCGATCGGCGGACCCGGCCCGGCCGTCACGCCGCGGGAGCAGGGCGAGCGCCTGTTCGCGTTGCTGGGTCGTCCCGCCCGCTTCCGCAGCGTGCCCGTGGGGATGCTCGATGCGGTCGTTGCGGGCCTCGGAACCGCGGGACGGGTCTGGCCGCCGCTCGCCGACAAGGCGGAGCTGGCGCGCATCGGCCGCTACTACGCCACCGAGTCGATGCTGGTGCTGGAACCCGCGACCGGCCGCTACGACGCCGACATGACGCCGGAGACGGGTTCGCGCACCCTGTTCGACGCCTATGCGGAGATCGTCGCCGGCGCCGCTCCGCCGAAGCGGGGAGCGCACGCGGTGTTCCGGGAGGCCGGCTGAGCGGCCCGGCCGCGTCGAACGTGAGAACCCCTTGCATTCGCATCGGACTGAGTTGATAACGCTTCGCATGTTCGATGGCGGTCCGACCGGCTCCTTCCCTCCCGTGGGCGCGGGCGCGCCTGCGCCGCGGCCGCTGTCCGACGCAGGGCGCGGCTGGGAAGGCGCGGTGGAGCGGGTCGGCGGCGACGCGTCCGAGCTGGAGCGGCGCCTTCTGGAGATCGGCTTCGTGGAGGGCGCGCGCGTGCGGGTGCTGCACGAGGGCCTGTTCGGCCGCGACCCCATGGCGGTTATGGTGGACGACACGCGCATCGCGCTGCGCCGGCGCGAGGCCGCGGAGATCCTGGTCCGCTTCGCCGCTTCGCCCGCCCGCAAGGCCTGAGGCGGCCGCCATGGCGGAGGTCGCCGCCGACATCCCGGCGCGGCCCGCGACGCCCGACGCGCCCGCTCGCCCCCTCCGCGTGGCGCTGGTCGGCAACCCGAACTCCGGCAAGACGGCGCTGTTCAACGCGCTCACGGGCGCGCGGCAGAAGACGGCCAACTATCCGGGCGTCACCGTCGAGCGGAAGGAGGGCGCGGCCATCGCCCCCTCCGGCCGCAAGGTGCAGGTGATCGACCTGCCCGGCACCTACTCGCTCCGCGCCCGCTCGCCAGACGAGGAGGTGACGCGCGACGTGGTGCTGGGCCGGTTCGCGCACGAGGCGCCGCTGGACCTCCTGGTCTGCGTCGCCGACGCCACCAACCTGCGGCTGGTGCTGCGGCTCGCGCTGGAGCTGAAGGCGGTCGGCCGGCCCGTGGTCCTGGCGCTCAACATGATCGACATCGCCGAGCGCCAGGGCTTCGGCATCGACCAGGCGAGGCTGTCGCGCGAGCTCGGCATGCCGGTGGTCGCCACCGTCGCCACTCGCCGGCGCGGTGTGACGGCGCTTCTGGAGGCGGTGGAGGCGCACGCCGCCTCCCCGGCTGCGTCCGCCCCCGCCTGGCGCGCGCCCGATACGGGGGCCATCCGCGCCAGTCACGCCCAGGCCGAGCGCATCCTCAAGGCCGTGGTGACGCCGCCGAAGCTGCCCGACACCTGGACCGGCCGCATCGACCGCGTGCTGCTGCACCCCGTCTTCGGGCTCCTGATCCTGCTGGCCGTCCTGTTCCTGATGTTCCAGGGCGTGTTCGCCTGGGCGCAGCCGGCGATGGACGCCATCGACCACGGCTTCCAGGCGCTGGGCGCGACGGTGAAGGCCGTCATGCCCGAAGGCCCGCTCCGCGACCTGCTCTGCGACGGGGTGATCGCGGGGGTGGGCAGCGTGCTCGTCTTCTTGCCGCAGATCGCCATCCTGTTCCTGTTCATCCTGGTCCTGGAGGATTCCGGCTACATGGGCCGGGCCGCCTTCCTGCTCGACCGGATGATGGGCGGCGCGGGGCTGCACGGGCGGGCCTTCATCCCGCTGCTCTCCAGCTTCGCTTGCGCCATACCCGGCATCATGGCGACGCGGGTGATCGACAACCGGCGCGACCGGCTGACGACGATCATGATCGCGCCGCTGATGACCTGCTCGGCGCGGCTGCCCGTCTACACCCTGATCATCTCCGCCTTCGTGCCCCGCACCACGGTGGCGGGCTTCGCGTCTCTGCAGGGGCTGGTGATGTTCGGGCTCTACGCCCTGGGCATCGGCTCGGGCCTCCTGGTGGCGGCGGTGGCGCGGCGGTTCGTGTGGAGGGGGGCGGCCGAGCCCTTCCTGATGGAGCTGCCGACCTACAAGGCGCCCGAGCCGCTGAACGTGCTCCAGGGCCTGTGGCAGCGGATCAGGGCGTTCCTGACGCGGGCGGGCACCACGATCCTCGCCATCATGATCCTGATCTGGTTCCTGAGCGCCAACCCCGCCCCTCCCCCTGGCGTGACGGGCCCCGCGATCGACTACAGCTACGCGGCCATGGCCGGGCGCTTCCTGGAGCCGGTGATGCGGCCGGTCGGCTTCGACTGGGCGCTGACGCTCGCGCTGATCCCGGCGTTCGCGGCGCGCGAGGTGGTGGTCGCCACGCTCGGCACGATCTACGCCGTGGCGGCGGGCGGCGAGACCACGGGCGCGCTGGGATCGACGCTTCACGCGCACTGGTCGACGCCGACGGCGCTGGCGCTGCTGGCCTGGTTCGTGTTCGCGCCCCAGTGCGCCTCGACCCTGAGCGTCGTGCGGCGCGAGACCAACAGCTGGGTCTGGCCGGCGGTCATGGTCGGCTACATGAGCGCGCTGGCCTACGCCGCCGCCTTCCTGACCTTCCACGTCGCCACGGCGGTGCTGCGATGATGTGGCAGCAGGCGATCGTCTACGTCGTGGTGGCCGCCGCCGCCCTTTGGCTGGTGTGGAGCTTCGGCCCGGAGAGCCTGCGCCGCGCGCTGCTGCGCAGGCGCCGCGTCGCGCCCGCCTACGACGTCGCGTTGCACGCCGACGGCCTGGACGGCCGCCGCGAGGACGTCGCCGACGGCGACTGCGGTCCGGACTGCGGCTGCCGCTGAGCCGCCCTCCCCCTTCTCGACTACCAAGCCGCACGGACCCGCATGCCCGCACGCCCCTTGAACCTCGATCGCTTCATGCGCATCGCGCACGGCTACGTCGGCATGCTGATCGCGCCCAGCGTGCTTTTCTTCGCGCTATCAGGCGGGCTGCAGGTGTTCCGGCTGAACGAGGCGCACCCGGGCTACACTCCGCCGAAGGCCTTCGAGGTCATGGGCGCCTTCCACAAAAACCAGGCGATGCCCCGCGCCCGCCCACCGCAGGACGCGGGCGGCCCGGGCCGACCCGGCGGACGCGAGGGCCGCGGCGGCCGCGAGCGCGGGCCCCGTCCGCCGCCCAAGCCCTCGACCGTCGCGCTGCAGTGGCTGAGCGTGATGGTGTCCGCCGGCCTCTTCCTCTCGACCGGCTTCGGCCTGTGGATGGGGCTGCGCGACCGCCTGCGCCGCTGGACCAACCTCATCCTGCTGGCGATCGGGACCGTGGTTCCGATCGCGCTGGCGCTGCTCTGAGCGCCTAGAACGGGATCTCGTCGTCCAAGTCGGCGGGGAAGCTCTCCTTGGGGCCGGAGCCGCCCGACCGACCCCCGCCGAAGCCGCCCCCGCGACCGCCGCCGCCCGAGCCGTAGTCGTCGCCCCCGCGGCCGCCGCCGCCATAGCCGCCGCCACCTCGCCCGTAGCCTCCGCCCCCGCCCATGCCCTCGTCGGCGTCGGCGTTGCGGCCGCCCAGCATGGTGAGCTGCCCGTTGAAGCGCTGGATCACGATCTCGGTGGAGTAGCGCTCCTGCCCGTCCTTGTCGGTCCACTTGCGGGTCTGCAGCGCGCCCTCGACGTACACGCTGGAGCCCTTCTTCACGTACTGCTCGACGACCTTGACGATGTTGTCGTTGAAGATGACGACCGAGTGCCACTCGGTCTTCTCCTTGCGCTCGCCGGACGTCTTGTCGCGCCACGTCTCGGTGGTGGCCAGGCGCAGGTTCGCCACCCGGTCGCCGGAGCCCAGGGTGCGGATCTCCGGGTCCTTGCCCAGGTTGCCGATCAGGATGACCTTGTTGACGCTGCCGGCCATGCCGCCCTCGCTTCTGTTCTGTTAACGTTCCGCCGCCCGGAAGCGGGAGTCAAGCTCGCCGCTCCGGCGTCGGGCCCTCGATGTTCAGGAGGTGGGCGGCGGCGGCGCGACGGGCTTGCCCTGCACCACCAGGCCGCCATCGGGCGCCCGGGGCAGCGCCAGGTAGGTGGCGCCGTTCAGCGTCTGCGAGCTGTAGACGCCCCCTCGCTCCACATAGAGGAAGACGCCCTGGAAGGCGCCCTCGATCGTGGTGTGGGTGCCGCCCATGCGCAGGAAGCGCGTGCGCATCGCCTCGAGGTCCAGCGCGCAGCTCTCCAGGTTCGGCACCCCGTCGGCGACCTTGTGGTAGGTCGGCTTCTGCCCCTTCGCCTTGCCCTCGACCATGTGCCAGCAGACGCCGGCGTCCCGGGGCGCCTCGATCGAGGGGGCGCAGGCCGACAGCGCCAGCGCGCCCGCGGCGACCGACAGGACTGAAGCGGCCGACAGGACCGAGGCGGCCCTCCGGGCCGTGGAAACGGAACGCGTCATCCCCTCGTCATAGCGGCGCGCGGAGCGGCCGCCTAGCGGCGTCGGGCAAGCTCTGGGGCCGCGGCGAGAAAAGCTGGATGGAGCGACGCGAGGCCGCCGCGTAAGCAGGCTGTCGTGGAGGACCCCATGCGACGCTGTCGAAACACCTGAGGCGCAGCCGAGGCGGTTGACGTGCGTTTCGCCACGCCGCGCCCCTCAAACCGTCATCGCTTCGCGTCAGAACATCCTTCCGCTCCCGGCGGTTGGCCGGATCAGTTCACCCGTTCCAAGGAGCCGCCCATGGCGCTCTCCATCATCGTCGCGCCCGCCGGCCGGGGCTGGGTGCTGCGCTCCTCGGCGCTCGGCTCGGAGCAGTTCTTCGCCAGCGGCGGCCGGGCCGAGGCCGCGGCCCGCAGCCTCGCGGCGCGGGTGTCGGAGGCGGGCCGCGACGCCGAGCTCGAGATCGTGCTGCGCGACGGGGCGCTGGCCGGCCGGCTGAGCTTTCCCGCGCGCAACGTTCAGCCGGCCGCGGCCTGAGCCTTCACTCCGCCAGCGTGCAGGCGTCGCGATCCTGCGCGACCAGCGGGCGGAAGCTGCGGTTGTCGCTCGAGATCTCCACCCGGCCCGGCACCAGCCGCAGCGTCTGCTGCCCGAAGCGGCCGTACAGCGCATCGCCCGGGCGCACGCAGCGGCCGTCGTAGAGTGCGTGCACGCACGCCTTCAGCCCCTCTCCGTCGCCCGCGGAACGCCAGCCGCCCGCCGCATAGCGCAGGCAGGCTCCGCCGCCGCCTTCCGCGGGCTCGCCCGCGTCGAGCGCCACCGAGGGCGTCTGGCGCGTCGTGTCGGAGGGCAGGTTGGCCGCGACGCCGGCGGCGGTCGGCTGCGGCAGGGGCGCGAGCGGCTGGGGCGCGCCCGCCTGGGCGGCGATCTGCCCGCTGGGGTCCAGCCCCACATCCAGGTTCTGCGCCGACACGCCGTTCTTGGCCGCGCATTCGGCCAGGGTCGCCTGGCCCACGAACTTCCCGCTGACGAAGCAGCGCAGCGGCTTGGCGGCGTCCAGCTTGTCGTCGCCCTTGCCCATCTGCACCTGCAGCCCGCCCCGGTCGGCGGAGGGCGGCGCGGCCGGCTTGGCGTGGTGCAGGAGGATGACGGCCACGCCGGCGAGGGCGAGGACGGCGACCACGCCGGTGGCCGCGCCGACCAGCACGCGCGGGTCCTTGAACGGGTTCGGCCGATCCATCGTTTGATGGCGCTACCCGCCCGCGCCGCGCGACGCAAGCGGCGGGGTCGGGTCAGCTCGCGCCGGTGAGCCGCGCCAGCGCCTGCTGGTAGTTGGCGATCTGCGCCGTGAGGTAGGCGGGCACGTCGCCCGTGGGCGCGGCGGTGGCCGCCGAGCCGCCGTTCAGGTCGGTGTAGACCTTGCGCACCGTCAGCAGCGCCGCCTGCAGCAGGGTGTCGGCGCGCTTGGCGTCGGTGGCGTCGCCCACCGACAGGTTGGAGGCGAGGTTCAGCGCGTAGGGCTTGGCGATGGAGTAGGTCTTGGTCGCCCCCTCGCCTTTGGAGACCGGCGTGGAGTCGAGGTTGGCGTCGCTGGTGATCGTCCCGTCGTAGAGGCCCAGCGACGGCAGGGCGTCGCGCCCGTCCGGCCCCGAGAGCAGTTGCACCGGCGTGCGCGCGTTGGTCGCCACGATCTTGAGCTGCCGATAGCCGCCGGTGGTGATCACCGTGGCGGTGGCGTTGAAGCCGGAGGCCCGGTTGATCTTCTGCGCCAGGCTGTCCAGCGTCTCGCCCGCGTCGATGGTGACGGTCTGGGGCGAGTTCGTCCCCGTCTTCAGCTCGAACTGGTCGCCCGGACGCAGCGAGGTGTTGGCGATCAGGTCGCCGGTGGAGGTGTAGGCGAGCACTCCGGTGGGCAGGCCCAGCTTGTCGAGCGACGAGGCCCCCTGCGCGGCGACCGCGATCGAGGAGGGCGCGGTCTGACCGCTCGCGCCGCCGAAGCGGTTCTCCCAGCTCGCCGCGCCGGTGGTCGGGTCGATCGCGACCGCATAGCCGGCGTGGCTGGGGGTTGAGGTCCCCGGCAGCGGCGCGCCGGTGGTCTGGCCGGTGACATAGACCTGGCCGCCCGAGAGCGTCACGCCCGAGGTGTCCGCGTCGGACCCCGCGTCCCAGTAGCTCAGCCGGTCGGAGGACGAGGCGGACAGGTCGGAAGCCACCTTCGCGACGAACACCTCCTGACCGCTTCCGTAGGCGTTCGTCACGGCGCCGGCCGCCAGCGCGCCGTTGTGGGTCGAGCCGGCGACCACGATCGAGCCGTCCGCGGCGACGCTGATCCCGGCGAGGTCGCCGCCCTGCAGGTCGCCCAGGTCGCGCACGGTCGACGCCGTCGCCGCGCCCGTCGCGCCGGGGGCGAACTGGCGGAGCACCGCGTGCCCGTTCTCGACGGAGGCGACCGTGACGCCGGAGGCGGTGGCCACGACCCCCACGCCCTTGTCGCTGGAGCCGGTGCCGAACTGGGTCGTCAGCGTCGGCGTCCCCGCGCTGTTGAAGCCCATGAGGTAGGCGTCCTGCCCCCCCTGCGACGCCGCGCCGGGCAGCGTCGAGGCGGTCTTGCCCGTGACGTAGACGGAGCCGTCGCTTCCGATCGCGACCGAACTCGGCGTGTCGTCCCCATCGGCGGCCCCGCGCCGCTGCGTCCACTGCTCCACGCCCTGTCCGTCGAACAGGGTCACGAAGGTGTCGGCCTGGGTGGAGCCGCCGGCGCCCGTGGGGGCGGGGTTGGCCTTGTCGAGGTCGCCCGTCACCGTGCCCGCGACCGCGATCTTGGA
>JASLDZ010000464.1 GCA_030151985.1 Caulobacteraceae bacterium
AGGAGGTCGGTCTTGGAGCACGCCCCGACAAGCAGGGCGCCCCCCGCGACGGTCGCGCCGATCACCGCCTCCCGGCGGGTCGGCTGGAGGCGCGGGCGGGCGAGCCGGTTGGAGCTGAGCATGGCGTCCCCCTCAGGCCGCCGCGGCGGGCGCGGCGGCCGCGTCCTTGATGGCCGCCTTGATCCGCTGGTAGGTGCCGCAGCGGCAGATGTTGCCGCTCATGGCCGCGTCGATCGCCGCATCGTCGGGCTTGGGCGTCTTCTTCAGCAGCGCGGCGGCGCTCATGATCTGGCCGCTCTGGCAGTAGCCGCACTGGGGCACGTCGTGCGCCACCCAGGCCGCCTGCAGGGGATGGCTCCCGCCCAGCCCCTCGATCGTCGTCACCTGCGCGCCTCCGACCGCCGACAGGGGCGTGACGCAGGAGCGGGTCGCCTCGCCGTCCAGATGCACGGTGCAGGCGCCGCACTGGGCGATCCCGCAGCCGTACTTGGTGCCCACCATCAGGAGCTCGTCGCGGAGCACCCAGAGCAGCGGCGTGTCCGCGTCCGCCTGGACAGTGCGGCGCACGCCGTTGACGGTCAGATCGGTCGGCATCGAGTCTCTCCAGCCCGGCTCAGCCTAGGGCCAAGCTGGAGGGGAGCCAACGGCCGCCGGTGCAGGCTCGGGCGAACCGCTTCGTCGCAGGCGGGCTCGAGGGGGCCCCGGTGAGCGGCCCGTCGCGACTTCCCGCCGCCTTCTTCGACCGCGACGTCGAGACGGTCGCGCGCGCGCTGGTCGGCGCCGCCTTCCTGGTCGACGGCGTGGGCGGCGTCATCGTGGAGACGGAAGCCTACAGCGCCGACGATCCCGCCTCGCACGCTTTCCGGGGTCGCACGGCGCGCAACGCCAGCATGTTCGGGCCGGCCGCCCACGCCTACGTGTATCGCAGCTACGGCCTGCACTGGTGCCTGAACTTCGTCTGCCGCCCCGGGAGCGCCGTGCTGATCCGCGCCCTCGAGCCGACCACGGGGCTCGCGCGCATGGAGGAACGGCGAGGGACGGCCGATGTGCGGCGCCTCTGCTCGGGCCCAGGGCGGCTGTGCCAGGCGCTCGGCGTCGACCTGCGGCACGACGGGCGGTCGTTGGACGCGCCGCCCTTCGCGTTGCGCCCCGGCGGCGAGGCGGTCGCGGTGGGCGTCGCCACCCGGATCGGCATCAGCCGGGCGGCAGACCTGCCGCGCCGCTTCGGCCTGGTCGGCTCGCGCTTCCTCAGCCGCCCGCTGCCGTCCGCCTGACCACCCCGGCGCCGCGCAGGCGGTCGACAGCGAGAGGCGGCGGGTGCAGACGACGCCCCGGGGTAGCGGGGCCAAGCGCCCGCGCAGCAAGAGGGAAGACGTTGTCGACGCCGCAGAAGGCCTTCGCCGTCGCGCCCATGATGGACTGGACGGACCGGCACTGCCGCGCCTTCCACCGGACGCTGACGACGCGCGCGCTTCTGTACAGCGAGATGGTGACCGCCCAGGCGGTGATCCGCGGCGACCGCGAACGGCTGCTGGAGTTCGACGCGGTGGAGCATCCCGTGGCGCTGCAGCTCGGCGGGTCCGAGCCGGCGCTGCTCGCCGAGGCGGCGCGGATCGGGGAGGGGTTCGGCTACGACGAGATCAACCTGAACGTCGGCTGCCCCTCGGACCGCGTGCAGTCCGGCCGCTTCGGCGCCTGCCTGATGCGCGAGCCCGAGCTGGTGGCGGAATGCGCGGCGGCGATGATCGCGGCCGTCCGCGTCCCCGTCACCGTCAAGTGCCGCATCGGGGTGGACGAGCAGGAGCCGGAAGACGCGCTCTTCGCCATGGCCGACGCCTGCCTGGGGGCGGGCGTGCGCACCCTGGTCGTGCACGCCCGCAAGGCGTGGCTGCAGGGGCTCTCTCCGAAGGAGAACCGCGATATCCCCCCGCTCGACTACCCGCTGGTGCGGCGGCTGAAGGCGGAGCGGCCGGACCTCTGCGTGGTGCTCAACGGCGGCCTCCCGGACCTGGAGAGCGCCGCCCGCGAAAGCGAGGGGCTCGACGGCGTCATGCTCGGGCGCGCCGCCTACCACGAGCCGGCGCTGCTGGGCCGGGTCGACGCCGAGTGGTTCGGCGATGGCGAGGCGGTCGACCCGCTCGACGCCGTGGAGGCCTACCGCCCCTACCTCTCCGCGCGCCTGGGCGAGGGCGTGCCGCTCTCGGCGATGACCCGGCACATGCTGGGCCTCTTCAACGGCCGCCCCGGCGCGCGGGCGTGGCGGCGCATCCTGACCACGGGCGCTATCCGGCCGGGCGCGGGGCTGGAAGTGCTGGACGCCGCGCTGGAGCCGCTGGCGGAGCGAGCGCGTTCGGCCGCCTGACCGTCAGGCGATCGGCCGCAGCCAGCGTGGCTGCAACGGCTTGCTAACGACGTTCAGGGCCTCTGCCCGAGACGCCTCCGTCCTCTTCAAGCTCCGGAAAATCCAGTATGAAGTCGCTTACTCTCGCGCTCGGCGCGCTCGCCTGCGCGGCCGTGGCCGCGCCCGCTCGCGCGCAGACCGCCGCCGCGGCCTTCGACGCCTCCCGCTTCTCGCTGGCCGTGGGCGGCGGCACGCAAGGCGGCTCGGTGGAGGGCGCCTATTCGGTCAACCCCTACCTGACGCTGCGGGCGCAGGGCGCCTTCATCGACTTCGACGCGGACTTCAAGTCCAGCGACGTGAAGTACCGGGGCGCGCTGAACCACAACACCGGCGGCGGCTTCGTCGACCTGCATCCCTTCGCCAATCCCTTCGTGCTGTCGGGCGGCTTCGTGGCGGGCGAGCGCAACGTGAAGGTCCACGCCGACCCGACCGCCAGCGCGGTGGTGAAGATCAACGGCGTGCCCTACCAGGCCAGCCAGATCATCTCGGTGGACGGGAACATCGCGCTGGGAGACGCCGCGCCCTTCGTGGGGCTGGGCTTCGACAACACCTACACGCACCGCGGGCACTGGGGCTTGCGCGCCATGGCCGGCGTGATCTTCGGCGACGAGCCCAAGGTGACCCTGCACGCCAACGGCCCCTTCGCCGACAACACCACCGTCCTGGCGAACCTCGCCGCCGAGCAGGCCTCGCTGCAGGACGACGCGAAGGACTACCGATACTACCCCGTGGCGCAGGTCGCGGTCAGCTACCGCTTCTGAGGCCTGGCTCGGGCGCTCACCGCCGCAGGGTGAGCGCCTGGCGGTCGGCGGCGAAGCCGGAAAGACGGCCGAGGTAGCTCATGCCCAGGAGCGATGTGTTGAGGCCATGGCGCACCACGAGCGCGTCCACGTCGCGCACCTCGGCGTCGCCGACGGCGACGCGGGCCAGGCGTACGCGCGCGGCCTGCATGCGCCCGTCGGCGGTCATCACCGGCTTGTCGTAGTCGAGGGCCGCCAGGTCGACGCCCAGGCGATGCGCGTCGGCGCGGGTGAGCGCCACTTCGCTCGCGCCCGTGTCGACCAGCACGCGCAGGGGGCGGCCGTTCACCTGCGCCACCGCCCAGAAGTGGCCGTCCTTCGCCTTGTCGATGCGCGCGTCGGCGGAGGGGGCGACAGCTTCACCCGCGGGGCGCGCGACGCCCATGGCCGCGCCCGCCCCCAAGGCGGAAAGGGTGGCGGCGAGTACGACGGCGGCTGACTTGAACATCGGGGTTTCTACGCCGGACGACGCCTTCGGGCGCCGGACTTGAAGGGGGAGCCTAGCGCGTCGGCCTTTGCGCCCGGTGAATCGCCGCAGGCCCCGTCAGACGCCCAGTTTCTCCGGCGCGACGCGGCTGCGCCGGGCGGGGAGCTCCGCCATCAGCGCGGCGCGCTCGGCGTCCGAGAAGCGCCCCCAGCCGGCGATCTCCTTCAGCGTGCGGAAGCAGCCGAGGCAGAGCCCGCTCGCGCCGTCCACCGCGCAGACCTGCACGCAGGGAGTGGCGATCGCGCGGGGAGGGCCGGCCATGCCTCGCCTCTAGCAGACGGCGCGCCGCCCCGCGAGATGAACATCGCGTAATGTAGAGCCAAGTATTACATCGGCGTCATTGTTCAATATGACCTCCATTTAACTGGAGTGCGCCATATGAACGGAGCACATAGCTCTCGTTCACAACGAACACAGACATTGAACCCAAGGAACTCCGCCATGAACACCCTCGGCTCCCTGATCTTCGCGGCCACCGTCGCCTTCGCCGGTTTCGCCGCCGCCACCGCCCCGGTTGGCGCCCAGACGGTCTCGCCCGTCGCCGCCGTCGCCGCCCGCTGATCCGCCACCCCGCAGGATGAGGACCTTCGCCATGAACACCTTCGGCACGATGATCTTCGCCGCCACGGTCGCCTTCGCCGCCGTGACCGCCGCCATCTCGCCGGTCGGCCCGCAGGCGCCCGCGCCCGCCGCCCACGCGATCCAGCTCGCCGCCCGCTGAGCCCGACGCTGTTGTCGGCGCCCGCGGAAGGCTAGACGGGCGGGCATGGACCCCGCCCGCCCGTCGCCCGCTCCGCCGCCGCTCTCCCCCGCGCCCTTCGACGCCGCCCGGGCGCTGCTCTCCGACCTTCCCCGTCCCGACGCCGCCGCGAGGGACGCCGCCCGCTCCCGCATCGACCGCTACGACGGCGCCTTCGGCCTGCTGGGCGAGCTCGCCGTGTTCCTGGCCGGCTGGACCGGGGGCAAGCCGATCGCCAAGCCGCTGTTCGCCCTCTACGTGGCCACCTACGCCGAGCCGGCCGACGCGCCGTCCCGCGCCCGCGCCCTGATCGCACGCCTGGCGGACGGGGGAGGGGCGATCAGCGCGCTCGCCCGTGCGCTCGGCGCTGGCGTCGAGGCGTTCGACCTGGCGCTCGACCGCCCGGTGCCGCACCCCCGCGACATCGCCCCGCTCTCCGCCCGCGAGGCCGCCGCGACGCTCGCCTTCGGCATGGAGGCGCTCGCCAAGGGACCGGACGTGCTGGTGCTCACCGACGGGGTGGAGCGCTCCCGCGAGGTGGCCGCCTTCGCCGCCGAAGCGCTGGACGCGCACGCGGGCGACGCGCTCGACCGCCTAGGCGAGCTCGGCGCGCGCGAGGTCTCCGCGCTCGCGGGCGCGCGCCTGGCCGCGCGAGTGCAGAAGGTCCCCGTGGTGCTGGAGAGCGCCGCCGCCCTGTCGGCCGCCGCCGTTCTCGCCCAGGGGCGGCCGGGCGCGCTGGACC
>JASLDZ010000468.1 GCA_030151985.1 Caulobacteraceae bacterium
GGCTCCAGCAGCATGGAGCGGCTGTTGCCGATGAGCGCGGTGTCGAAGTTTGGGTCGCGGCCGCGGCTGGCTTGGCCGAAGCCGTTGGAGACGCGGCCCACGCCCGGCTTGTGGATCGGGGTGAAGCGGCCGGTGTCGTAGGGATCGCCCAGCACCAGCGCCAGGGTCGTCGCCAGCAGGCCGCCGAGCGCGATGCCGACCACCGTCAGCGCGAAGGCGCGCCAGGAGGCGTCGCGGCGCGCCCGGATGGCGCCCGTCCCCGGCGCGGGAGCGGGCGGCTCAGAACTGGAAGTAGATGAAGGCATAGTTCACCGCCTGGCCCAGCATCACGAGCAGGGCCGCCAGACTCCCCCCCAGCACCAGCGCCGTCGTCCAGCGCGGCTTGAACGTCGCGCCGAGGTTCCACGCCGCGGGCACGAGCGTGGAGACGAGCCCCCCCGCGCCGATCAGCGCCCAGTCCACCGGGTGCAGGCCGTGGCCCACGCCCTTCACGCCCGCCATCCCGGCCAGCATGTTCACCGCCGAATGCACCGACGTCGCGCGGAAGAACACCCAGGCGACGGTCACGAACAGCATGGTCAGGAGCCACCCCGCCGCCATGGGCATCGTCACGCCCGTGCGTCGCCACAGAACCGCCACAGCCTGTCCGAAGCCGTGCAGGGCGCCCCAGATGATGAAGGTCCAGCCCGCGCCGTGCCACAGGCCGCCCAGCACCATGGTCACGATCAGCGCCCACATCTGGGTCGGCAGGCCGTGGCGGCTGCCGCCCAGCGGGATGTAGAGGTAGTCGCGCAGGAACCGCGACAGCGTCATGTGCCAGCGCCGCCAGAAGTCCTGCAGCGAGGCCGCGCGGTACGGCCGGTCGAAGTTCTGCGGCAGGAGCAGGCCGAACATCAGGCCCACCCCGATCGCCATGTTCGAATAGCCGCCGAAGTCGAAGAAGATCTGCAGCCCGAACGCCAGCGCGCCCCGCCAGGCATCCATCAGCGGCACGGGCGCGGACTGGCTCGCGTGGAAGATCGGCTCGGCGATGCGGGCGAAGCTGTCGGCGAACAGCAGCTTCTCGGCCAGGCCGATGCCTAAGAACATGAAGCCGCGCCCGATCTTCTCCGCCAGGCCGGGCCGCCAGTAGGGCTCGTCGAACTGGTGGACGATCTCGGTGTAGCGGACCAGCGGCCCCGACAGGATCTGCGGGAAGAAGGCGATGTAGAGCCCGTAACGCACCGGATCGAGCATCGGCGCCTTACCCCGGCGCAGGTCGGTCAGGTACATGATGTGGTGGAAGGTGAAGAAGCTGATGCCCAGCGGCAGCACCCATCCCATCCGCTGCGTCGGCAGGTGCAGGATCGAGGTGAAGGTCCCGAGCGCGAAGTCCAGGTACTTGAACGCGCCCAGCACCGCGAGGTCGAGGGCGATGGCCGCGACCACGATCCAGCTCTTCCGCGTGGCGTAGAAGGCGCGGGCGGCGGCGTAGTTGACCGCCACCGAGCCCACCAGCAGCGGCACGAACCGCCAGTCCCAGTAGCCGTAGAAGCAGACGCTGAGGAACAGCAGCGTGGGCAGCCTGAACCGCTCGCTGCGCGCGGCCAGCGCGTAGACGCCGAGCGCAAGCGGCAGGAAACCCAGCAGGAAGGGCCAGCTGTTGAACAGCATCCGGCGCTAGGGGCGCAGCCGCCCGGCGGCGGCCGGGAAAGCGCGCCGGAGGCCGCCGTGGGAGGGTCCGGAGCTCACGGCGCCGCTCATGGCACGAGCGTTCCGCCATGGAAAGGCGCGGACATCCTTAACGACGACGGCGATGCTGCGCCGCAATAGAGCCCCGCTGTGGCGCCATTCCAACGGGCGATGCGACACAAGGACGGGACCGCCATGCCCACCGCCTCGCCGACGGCGCCGAGCCGCCGAAGCCTGCTCGCCGGCTCGGGCGCGCTGCTCCTCCCCCTGCCCGCGATTGCACAGCCCCCGCGCGGCGGGGACGGCGGCTTCTCTCCCGTATGGCGGCCGCGGCTGCGGAGGCCGGACCGGCGGATCGTCGTGGCGGCCGGCGGGCCTCCCGGCGGGGACGGCTCGCCGGGGCGACCGTTCGGCTCGCTGCAGGCGGCCGCAGACGCCGCGACGCCCGGCACGCTGGTGCTGGTGCGCGGCGGGACCTACGCCGAGGCGGTCAAGTTCCCGTCCCGCCGGGGCGGCGAGCCGGACCGGCCGATCGTATGGGTCTCCGCCGACGGCCCCGGCGCGGCCAAGGTAACGCCGCCCGACGGCATGGTCGGGCTGAAGGGTCTGGGCGTGCACGACATCGCGCTGATCGGCTTCGAGGTGCGCGGCGGCTCGAACGGCGTGCAGTTCAGCCAGTCGGGGAACGACTTCTCCGCCTGCTGCGCGAACCTGCTGGTCGCGGGCATGCGGATCTCGGGCTCCCGCGAGGACGGGATCAAGATCAGCCAGGCGCAGAACGTGCTGATCACCGACAATGTGGTGAGCGATTGCGGCCAGCAGTGCGTGGACTTCGTCAACGTCTGGACGGGCGCGGCGACGCGCAACGACATGTCGGGCGCGAGGATCGCCGCCGCCGTCTTCGCCAAGCACGGCTCGAAGGACATCCTGTTCGTCGACAACCACGTCCACGACGTGCGGGGCTACACGGTGGCCGGCATCTGCGTGGGCGGCTACGCCAACGTCGCGCCGTCGCGTCCCGGCTCGCCCGACTGCGAGGCGCGCCACGTGCGGGTCAGCGGCAACCGGGTCGAGCGGATCGAGGGCTACCCACTCGCCATCCTGGGCGGCCAGGACGTGCAGGTGGTCGGCAACCTGTTCGAGGCCGCGCCGCCCGACCCTTCCGCGCCCAAGCGCACCTATGCGGTGATCAGCATGGCGCCGGGCAGCCCCATGGCGCAGATGTCCCTGACCAAAGACGTCGTGGCGCAGGGCAACGTGCTGAAGGGCCGCGAGAAGCCGTGGACCTTCGACCGCAAGTTCCAGGACCCGCAGCGCGACGGCCTGCGGGTCGAGGAGGGCGGCGGCGGCCTCGGCCTGCGGGCGGCGGCGGGCGCCGATCCCTCGCACGCGGGTCCGAGCACGGGCGCGCTGGCGGAGCTGCTCGCCCCGCTGGAGCTCGGGCGCGCCTACGGGGCCTGAGCCTTCAGCCCGCGGTCGTAGCGCAGGGAGGCGTAGAGCCCGAGCGCGAAGATCGCCAGGTGGTAGACGATGCTCAGCGCGCAGAAAACGGCCACCGCCGCGATCGCGCTGTAGTGCCGGTGCGCCATCCATGGGATCACCAGCAGGCGCGCGAAGAAGACGATGTCGATGACCAGGCTCGAGCGCTGGATGCGCAGCACCGTGACCAGCGTCGCCATCGGCAGGCTCGACAGCCGGATCGCCGCCCAGAAGCCCAGCACCACGGCATAGTCGGCCGCGGGCGCCCAGCGGTGTCCGAACAGCACCGGCACCACCGGGCGCGCGACCAGCGCCAGCAGCAGGCATCCCGCGATCACCGGCGCCCCGCAGGCGGCGCTGTAGAGCAGCGCCGAGCGCGTCAGCGGCTTCCGCTTGGCGACAAGGTTGGAGAACTGCTGCATCGGCAGCCGCGTCAGCGTGTCGGCGAGCAGCATCCCCGGCCGCTCCACGATCCGCTGCGCGAAGAAGAACAGGCCGCCGTAGAGTGGGCCGTAGCTCGCGATCAGGAGGATCGGCGGGGCGGTGGTCGCGCCGCGCATGAGGAGCTGGCGCGGCACGTGGAACATGTAGTCCTTGTAGCGCTTGGCCACGACCCAGAGGTCGCGCCACCGGGCGCGGAAGGCGTCGCGCATGCGGTAGCCGGCGGGCTGCGCGCGCTGCATCCACAGGTTCGTCCCGATCAGGCCGAGGGTGCGTCCGGCCATCAGGCCCAGGTCCACGTCCTTCAGGAAGCCGAACGCGATCTGGAACACGGTCGGCAAGAGCGTCTGGTTGATCTTGGAGACGGCCATCGGCCGGAACAGGTCGCGCCTGGACTGCGCCAGCGAGAGCGCGTTCAACTGCACGCTGGTCAGCACGCCGACGTAGCAGAAGACGTAGAACCAGGGGTCGAGCGGCCGGCCGAACACCCCGTGCCGCCAGGCGTCGATGCTCCAGACGATCGCCATGACGACCAGGCTGGCGGCGAAGCTGAGCTGGATCGAGAGCGCGAAGAGGGCGCGCGCGGTCCGCTCGCTCCTGGGCTGCAGGATCGCCATCTCGTAGCAGAGCGCCCCCACCGACCCGCCCATGGTGGCGATGTTCATGAGGAGGCCCAGCAGGCCGAACTGCTCGGGCCCGTAGAGGCGCGACAAGAGCGGCGTGGAGGCCAGCGTCACCACCTGCGCCAGCATGGTGCCGCCGGTCAGGATGCCGGCGTTCTTCACCGCCTTGCGCTGCAGGAGCCGCCGCACGGGCTCGGGCAGGAGGCGCATCCGCCCGTCGCGCCGCGCCCCCTCCCCCCGGTCGGACTCCGGGCGCGGGTCGGCGCCGGCCTCGTCGAGGAGGATCTCCTCCAAGGGATTGCTCACAGACCCTCCGAGCCCCCGCCCGTGGGCGCCCCATAGCGGGCTTGGCCCGGCTCCGGAAGCGCCGCCGTCTCGCCACGCTCCCGGAGCTGGGTTAGAGATCGCCCGACATGCGTCGCGACGGCCCCGACACCCTTCCCGCCCGGCGCGTCCGCCCGCGTCTTCCGTCGTGGCGGCAGGGGCTGCTGACCAGCCTGCTCGTCTTCGTCACGCTGCTGCTGTTCACCGACGCCCTGGCGCTGATCGTCCAGGGCGACCCGAACACCTTCACCACCAACACGGGCTCCTCCGAGTTCAGCTGGAAGCGGACGGCGGCGGTGCTGCTGCTGCTCGGCGGCGCGAGCCTGCTTCTCGCCTACCGTCCCTACCGCGCGCTGAAGTTCCTGCCGAACGCCTGGCCCGTGCTGGTGCTCGCGGCGCTGCCGCTGGCGTCGGTGGCGTGGAGCGTGGACCACGTCCTCAGCCTCAAGCGCGCGATCGCGCACACGCTCACGATCGGGTTCTGCGTCTTCGTGGCGGCGAACGTGTCGAAGGAGCGGTTCCTGCGTCTGTGCCTGTTGAGCTTTGGGCTTGGCAGCGCCGTCAGCGACGCCCTGGTGTTCGTGGCCCCGCGCGTGGCGGTGAACCAGGACCCGACGGCCGGCAACCTCGGCGCCTGGCTGGGTCTCTACCCGGACAAGCTCATCTCGGGCGGCGTGCCCGCAATGGCGATCCTGCTCGCGCTGACCATCCCGGCGCGGACCCTCGTGCAGCAGGCGGTGCGCTGGGGAACGCTGGTGTTCGCCACGCCGCTCCTGATCATGTCGCAGTCGCGCACCGCCTGGATCACCGTGGCGCTGGGCATAGCCATGATGGCGGGCGTCCGCTTCCTGCAGAACCGGCGCGTGACGACCGCGCTGAAGCTCGGCGCGGCGGGCGGGCTGACGGCGCTGGTGGTCGGCGGCCTGATCGCCGCCGCGCCGGTGCTGCTGCCGATCCTGGGGCGCAGCGACACCTTCTCGGGCCGCACGACGCTGTGGCACGCGGGCATCGCGGTAGGCGAGACGCGCAACGTGTGGCTGGGCTCGGGCTACCGCGCCTTCTGGACGCTGAAGAACGCGCCGGCGGTGAGGCCCTACCTGACCTACTTCGAGAAGATCCCGTACAGCGGCCACAGCGGCTACGTCGACCTGTGGCTGGAGTTCGGCTGGTTCGGCGTCGCGCTGACCACGCTGATGGCGGCCGTCATCATCGCGCAGCTGGTCGGCTCGGCGATGCGCCGGTCCGAGCAGTGGGCGTGGGGCGCCTTCCTGCTCCTGGCGATCGCCTTCCTGATCAACAACTCGGCCTTCACCATGTCCTTCAGGGCGGCCAGCATCTTCTGGGCCGCCTTCCTGATCGGCGGCCTCTACGCCGCGCGGGAGCGGGCCGAGCGCGTGAGGGCGCCCGTCCCTCTCCCCCTGCGCCGCCGCCACAGCCTGCGGACGCCGGTGGAGAGCCCGGCCTAGGACAGGTTCAGCAGCAGCGGGTCGAACGTGCTCAGCACGTGCGACTGGTGCTCCTGGCTCATGGCCATCTGGAACAGCACGTCGCCGCGGCTGTAGCCGTGCGCCAGCTCGTCGGTGTAGGCGGCCAGGCCGAAGGCGTCGGCATGACGGCCGACGGTGGCGACGTAGAGCGAGTCCACGTACTGCGCGTCGGTCTGGCTGCCGTGCACGCTCAGGAACTCCGCCGACGAGGCCATCTGGTTGGCGATCTCCTTGAAGGTCGTGCCCGAAGCGACCAGCGCGCCGTAGCCGGCCAGACCCGAGGCGTCGGGTTGCCGCTGCACCGCGCCGTCGTAGAGCAGCTCGATCGCCTCCACCGTCTGGTTCGGCTCCCATACGCCCTGGGCGATCGCGCCTGAGAGCAGCGCGGTGTGCTCAGGGCTCTCGGCCGCCTGAAGGATCAGCGAGGCGCGGGTGAAGGTTCCGTTCTCCAGATCGGCGACGTAGGTGGCGAGCCCGCCCGGATCGGCCTGACGGTGCAGCGCGGTCTCGTAGACGTACTCCACGTACTGGGTGTCGTTCAGAGAGGCCGTGTGCGACTGGAATTCCGGGCTCGCATAGGCGTTGGCCGCCATGTCGGCCAGGGTGTGGCCGTTGGCGATGTACTTCAGGTAGCCCTCCAGCCCCGCCGCGTCGGGCGCCCGGCCGAGGAACCCGTCGTAGAGGCGAAGGATCTTGGCCGCGTCGCCTTGCGCGTCGAAGGTCAGCGTGCCGTCGAGGAACTGCACGTCCTCGATGTTGGCGAGCGTCGTGACGCCGCCTTCGGGGCCGCCCGAGATCACGGTCGCGCCGTTGACCGTCGAGATCGTGTAGTCGTGGGCGAAGCCGGCGAAGACCGCCGTGTCCGTCCCCGCGCCGCCGTCGAGCACGTCGTGCCCACCGCTGGCGTGCAGGATGTCGTCGCCGGCGCCACCCGCCAGGCTCTCGCTCGCCGCGGTGCCGCGCAGCTCGTCGGCTGAGGCCGTGCCGGCGACAAGGCTGAGCGTCGGCGTCGCCGAGGTCTCGCCGCCGTTGTTGGCGGTCCCGGCGGAGGCCGCGGGGGTCGAGCCCGAGGTCGAGCCGCCGGCCGTGGCCGCCCCGTCGGAGGTCGTGGCCGAGCCGCCGGCGTCGGCCGCCGCCACCGCGTCGGCGGGGTTCGACCCGCCTGCCGCGCTCATGTTCGGCATGGCCTTCCAGTCGAACGAGTCGGCCGAGAGGCTGGAGCTCATCACTCCGTTCAGCTGCGCGATCAGGTCGTGGGCGCCGCCGTGGTCGACGAACACCTGCAAGCCCGCCGCCACGTGGCCGTAGCTGAGCGTGGCGCCGCCGCCGAGGTCGGCCAGCAGCCCCTCGACGTTGAGCTTGTCCAGGCCGACCTGGAAGTCGGTGATGGTGGCGCCGCCGTCCGACAGGTGCTTGAACAGGAAGACGTCCGCGCCGCCGCCGCCCGTCAGGGTGTCGGCCCCGCCCCCTCCCTCGAGCGTGTCTGAGCCCGTCGTGCCGACGATGAGGTTGGCCTGCGCGTTGCCGACCCCCACGTGGCCGGGCGTGGTCAGCGTCAGCGTCTCGACGTTGGCCGAGAGGACGTAGTCGACCGAAGCCTTGACCTGGTCGTTCCCCTCTCCCGCGTTCTCGACGATCACGTCGCCCGAGTTGTCCACGAGGTAGGTGTCGTCGCCCGCGCCGCCGACCATGGTGTCGACGCCGCCGCCGCCATTGATGACGTTGGCGCCCGCGTTGCCGACCAAGAGGTTGGCCTGCTCGTTGCCGGTGAGCGAGATGCCCTGCGTGCCGGCCACGGCCACGATCTTCTCGATCGACTGCCCCGGCCCAGCGATCCAGCCGCTGTTGGAGACGTAGACGGTGTCGTAGCCGCCGCCCGCCTGCTCCACCACCGTCGCCCGGATGTCGTCGACGTAGTAGGTGTCGTCGCCCGCGCCCCCGATGAAGGTGTCGATCCCGCCGCCGCCGTGGATGGTGTCGGCCCCGGCGCTTCCGGTGATCACGTTGGCCAGGCCGTTGCCGGTCAGGTCCGCGCCCGCCGCGCCGATGTTGGTCAGGTTCTCGACGTTGGCCGCCAGCACATAGCTGGGAAGCGTGGTCTGGACGGTGTCCGTCCCCGCGCCCGCGTTCTCGATCACCGTGTCGCGGGCGTCGTCCACCACGTAGGTGTCGTCGCCCTTGCCGCCGAGCAGGCTGTCGCCGCCCGTCCCGCCGTCGAGCGTGTCGGCGCCGTCGCCGCCCAGGAGCGTGTCGTCGCCCGCGCCGCCGTACATCGCCTCGTTCAGGCCGCCCGCGGTGATCTTGTTGGCGAGCTCGTTGCCCGTGCCGGTGAGGCCGTTCTGGGTGAGGAGCAGGTTCTCGACGTTCGGCGCCAGCGTCAGGCTGACGTCGGACTTGACCGTGTCCGTCCCGCCGCCCGGCGCCTCGACCACCAGCGTGCGGGCGTCGTGGACGAAGTAGAGGTCGTCGCCCGCGCCGCCCACCAGCGTGTCCACGCCCGCGCCGCCGTCCAGCGTGTCGGGGCCCACGTCGCCCACGAGGCTGTCGTTCCCGGGCGTGCCGTGCAGGTTCAGCCCCGCCGAGGCGGGCACCACCACCGGGGGCGCGGAGGCGACGGCCGCGTTGAGCGTGAAGCCGTTCGCCGTCGCCGTCACCGCCGCCACGGCCACGCCCTTGAGGAGGATGGAGTCGTTGGCGTCGAGCTGGATCACCGCGCCGGGCGTGCTCCACACCACCGTCGGGTGGGCGCCGGCCGCGAGATAGGCGCTGAGGTCGAGCTGGTCGCCGCCGGCGAAGTCGGTGATCACGTCAGAGCCCGAGCCCGGCGTGAAGACGAAGGTGTCGTTTCCGCCGCCGCCCGTCAGCGTGTCGTTGCCCGCGCCGCCGTCCAGCGTGTCGGCGCCCGTCGATCCCAGGATCGTGTTCGCGTCCGCGCTGCCCACCCCGGTGTGCCCGGGCGCGGTCATGATCAGGGTCTCGATGTTGGCGGACAGCGTGTAGTCCACCGACGCCTTGACGGTGTCGTTCCCCTGGTTGGGGTTCTCCACGACGACGTCGGCGCTGTTGTCCACGATGTAGGTGTCGGCGCCGTCGCCGCCCTGCATGGTGTCGACGCCGCCCTTGCCGTCGATCAGGTTCGCGCCCGAGTTGCCGACCAGCAGGTTGTTGAACTCGTTGCCCGTGAGCGCGATGCCGGTCGTGCCGGTGGCGACGATCTTCTCGATCTCCTGCCCCGCGCCGGGCGCCCAGCCGCCGTTGCTGAGATAGACGGTGTCGTAGCCGCCGCCGGGCGCCTCGATCACCTGCGTGCGCACGTCGTCGACGTAGTAGACGTCGTCGCCCATGCCGCCGATGAAGGTGTCGATGCCGCCGCCGCCATGGAAGGTGTCGGGACCGTCGCCGCCGGTGATGACGTTGTTCAGCACGTTGCCGGTCAGGTTCTGGCCGTCGTCGCGCACGCCGGTCAGGTCCTCGACGTTGGCCACCAGCTGGTAGGTCGAGAGCGTGGTGACGATCAGGTCGTGGCCGGCGTTCAGGTTCTCGACCACCACGTCGTGCGGGTCGTCGATGAAGTAGGTGTCGTCGCCGAGCCCGCCCAGCATCGAGTCCGCGCCGGAGCCGCCGTCCAGGACGTCGTTGCCAGAGCCGGCCGTCAGCGTGTCCGCCCCCGCGCCGCCGTAGAGGGAATCCCCGCCGGCGCTGCCCGTGATCTGGTTGTCCAGCTCGTTGCCGACGCCGGTCAGCCCGGCGTTGGTGAGCAGCATGTTCTCCACGTTCGCCGGCAGCACGTAGCTGACGTCCGACCGCACGGTGTCGATCCCGCAGTTGGGGTTCTCGAGGATCTGGGTGCGGCCGTCGTGGACCATGTAGATGTCGTTGCCGTCGCCGCCTTCCAGCGTGTCGGCGCCCGCGCCCCCGTCCAGGGTGTCGGCCAGCGATCCGCCGACCAGCACGTTGTCCAGGTCGTTGCCGAGGATGTTGACGGCGTTGGAGCCGGTGTAGACCGCGTTCTCGACGTTGGCGTAGCCGTCGATGTGGAAGCCGCTCATGCCCGACATGACGGTGTCGATGCCGCCGTTCGGCTGTTCGACGATCACGTCGTTGGGGCCGTCGACGACGTAGGTGTCGTTGCCCGTCCCGCCGTACATGGTGTCGACGCCGTTGCCGCCGTCGAGCGTGTCGTCGCCCGAGCCGCCGTAGAGCTTGTCGTTGCCCAGCCCGCCGTAGATCTGGTTGCTGGAGCCCTGGCCGATCAGGATCTCGCTCGCCTTGGTGCCCGTCAGCACCAGCGTGCCGTCCGGCACCACCGGGGGCGGCAGCGGCGCCAGCACCACGCCCGAGCCCGCGCCCGCCGCGACCGCGAGGCCGCCGTTCCAGTAGTTGAAGGCGATGGTCCCGGCCTGGACCGTGTTCGTGTCCGACAGGACGTTGTCGTGGTAGTCGATCGCGTTGTTGCTGCCGGCCTGCACCTGGATCTGCGTGGTCCCGGCGTGGCTGATCGTGTTGTCGTGGATGTCCACGTTGGCCGACACGCGGAGCGGGTCGAAACCCGGCCCCACGTTGATCGCCGTCATGTAGCTCGGGTTCGCCTCGAAGAAGTTGTTGTGGATGTCGCTGTTCGTCGCGCCCAGGATGTTGAGCGGGCGCTTGGCGACGTTCAGCACCACGTTGTCTTCCGCGGTGACGTGGTCCGCCTCGTAGGTGGTGTAGACCGGCTGGTAGTTGCTGCCCACCGCCCAGCCGCCGATCTCGAGCCCGTCGGCGACGGCGCCGTCGATCAGGTTGTGCGCGATCAGCACGTTGCCCGATCCGCCCTTGGCGAAGATCACCGCCGGGCCGGTGTCGTCGTAGGCGGCGTTGTAGGCGATGACCGAATTGGTGGTCGACACGAAGTCCGTCGCCTGGTCGCCGGCGTTGTGGACGGTGTTGTTCAGGACCCAGACGTTGTCCGCCTGGCTGATCTTGATGGCGTCCTGCAGCGTGTCGTAGATGATGTTGCCCTGCACGACGATGTTGGCCACCGTGTGCTGCAGGTCCAGGCCCGACTGGCTGAACTGGATGCCGTTCAGCCCGCCCTGCACGGCGAAGCCTTCGACCACGATGTTGTGGACGCCCAGGCCCTTGATCGTCGAGACGGTGCTGTCGGCGGGGATCACCTTTGCCGCGCCGACGCCGTCGGCCGAGACCAGCCAGATCGGCGCGTCGGGCGTGCCGCCGGCCTGGGAGGGGAACTTGACGTTCTCGACGTAGGTGCCGGCCTCCACCATCACCGCCGTGCCGGGCGTCGCGATGTTCACCGCGGCCTGGATCGTGCCGAAGGGATGGTCGTGGCTGCCGTCGCCGCCGGTCGCGCCGGCCTGGACGTACAGGAACTTGGTGGGCGTGTCGTTGCTGAAAGGGACCGAACCCAGATCAGCTTCGGTGATCGTCGAACCAAGCGAACCCATGTTCATCCCGCTCTCGACTGAGGCGCGGTTCTCGCCCCTCGTTCGTCACGGGATTTCTAGGTTCCAGTAGGTTTACCAGTCCGAGCTTTTTCTACTTAAACGTCTCGGTCCAACTATCGTTAATGCTTGCTTTCTCTACGGTTGATC
>JASLDZ010000015.1 GCA_030151985.1 Caulobacteraceae bacterium
CGAGAAGCGGGCGGGCGCCTTCGGCCTGCTCGGCGCAGCCTTCGGCCTGGGCTTCATGGTGGGGCCGGCGCTGGGCGGCGTGTTGGGCGAGTACAGCCCCAAGCTGCCCTTCGTGGTGGCCGCCGTCTTCAGCCTGGCCAACGCCCTCTACGGCCTGCTCGTGCTGCCCGAATCGCTGCCGAAGGCGCTGCGGGCGGGGTTCAGCTGGAAGCGCGCCAACCCGATCGGCGCGCTGGTGATGCTTCGGCGGCACCCGGAGCTCACCGGACTGTCCGCGGTCGTGTTCCTCTCCAACCTGGCGCAGGTGAGCCTGCCGACCACGGTCGTGCTCTACGTCATCCACCGCTACGGCTGGACGCCCGGCCAGATCGGCCTGACGCTCGGCATGGTCGGCGTGGCGCTGGCGGCCGTGCAGGTCGTGGTGCTGCGGCCTTTCGTGAAGGCGTTCGGCAACCGCGCCGCCCTGGTCGTCGGCCTCCTGTTCGGGGTGGGAGGGCTGGCGATCACGGGCCTGGCGCCCAGCGGCCACATCCTGTGGATGGGCATTCCGGTGCTGGCGCTCTGGGGCCTGTCGGGACCCGCCGCGCAAGGACTGATGACGCGCCATGTCTCGGCGTCGGAGCAGGGGCAGCTCCAGGGCGCGAACGCCAGCCTGACGGGCATCTCCGAGCTGATCGGGCCCACTGTCTTCAGCCTGACCTTCGCCTGGTTCGTCAGACCGGGGCAGCCGATGCCGCTGTCGGGCGCGCCCTTCGTGCTGGGCGCCTTCCTGCTCCTGGTCGCCGCCCTGATCGCCTACGCGGCCACCACGCACGAGGAGGACGAGGAGGCGACGGAGTGAGACGGGCGAGCTTTGCTGGAGCACTGGACGCCGCAATCCCCATCCGACAGTCTGAACGCCTGAGCGTTGGGGGAATCATGAAGCGAGCTTGTTTGGTTTTGCTGGGGACGCTGTCGCTTGGCGCGTGCGCTTCGGGCGGCACGATGGTCACGAACGAACAGGCCAGCCGGTTCGCCCCGGGCGACACCACCGAGGCCCAAGTCGTGGCCGCGTTTGGCAAGCCGACGACGCGCACCGTCAAGGCCGACGGCAAGATCGTGCTGCTCTACCAGCATGTCTCCGCCCACGTGACGCCTGAGACACTGATCCCGGTGGTGGGGCTGTTTGCAGGCGGCTCGAAGGGCACGCAGAACGCGGCGACCTTCACGTTCGACGCTTCCGGCAAGCTCATCGACCACGAGACATCCGAGACCGCCGTCGATGTCCGGTCCGGGCTCTTCAATCAGAAGTAACGGTGCTCAGCCCAGGTCGCGCATCAGCCGCGCCTTGTCCCGCTGCCAGTCGCGGGCGGCTTCCGCCTCGCGCTTGTCGTGCGCCTTCTTGCCCTTGGCGACCGACAGCTCCAGCTTCGCGCGGCCCTTGGCGTCCCAGTAGAGGCGCGTCGGGATGATGGTGCGCCCCTCCTTCTGGATCGCGCCCGCGAGCTTGCCGATCTCCTTCCGGTGCAGCAGCAGCTTCCGCGGCCGGCGGGGCTCGTGGTTGAAGCGGTTGGCGGGCGCGTATTCGGGGATGTAGGCGTTGACGAGGAAGACGCCGCCGTTCTCCACCGAGGCGTAGCTCTCGGCGATGTTGGCGCGGCCCAGCCGCAGGCTCTTCACCTCGCTGCCGGTCAGCATCAGCCCGGCCTCCAGGCTCTCCTCCAGGAAGTAGTCGTACCGCGCGCGGCGGTTCTCCGCGATCAGCTTCTGCTCGGACGGAGGGGTCGAGGCCATCGCGCTACAGCACGCCAACGGCGCGCATGGCGTCGCGGATCGCGGGCTTCGCCCCTTCGGCGCAGGGAGCCAGCGGCAGGCGCAGCTCGGCGGAGCACACCCCGAGCTCCGCGAGGGCGAACTTGGAGGGCGCAGGCGAGGCGTCGAGGAACAGCGCCTTGTGCAGGTCGATCAGCCGGTCCTGCAGCTTCAGCGCCTCGCCGAAGCGGCCGGCCAGCGCGTGCTCCATCTGCCGCGCGCACGGCTCCGGCGCGACGTTCGAGGTGACCGAGATCACCCCGTGGCCGCCCTGCGCCACATAGCCCAGGGCGCTCGGGTCGTCGCCGGACAGCAGCGCGAACCCCTCGCCGCAGCGCAGCCGCATCCAGCTGACCCGGCCAAGGTCGCCCGTCGCATCCTTGATCCCCACGATCGACGGCCGGGCGGCGAGCTTGGCGACGGTCGCGTTGGCGATGTCGGAGCCCGTGCGGGACGGCACGTTATAGATCACGAGCGGCAGGTCGCAGGCCTCGGCTATGGCGGCGTAGTGCGCCTCCAGCCCCTCCTGGCTCGGCCGGTTGTAGTAGGGCGTGACGACGAGCGCGCCGTCCGCGCCCACCGCCTTGGCGTGGCGCACGAGATCGATGGCCTCGGCGGTGCTGTTGGAGCCCGCGCCGGCCAGCACCTTCGCCCGTCCCGCCGCCGTCCCGACGCACAGCTCGACCACGGCGCGGTGCTCGTCGTGGCTGAGGGTGGCGGTCTCGCCGGTGGTGCCCACGGGCACGAGGCCATGGACCCCGGCGGCGATCTGGCGCTCGACCAGGCGGACGAAGGCGTCGCGGTCGACCTCGCCGTCGTGGAACGGCGTCACGAGCGCGGTGAGGACGCCGGAGAACAGGGGTGCGGACATGGGCGCTTCAGGTGCGGCGGCGTTAAGCCGACGTCAACCGGCGAGGCGCGTCGTGGTGTGGCGTTTTGCACCGGCGGGAAGCGCCGCCGCCGCGCTTGCGGGCGACGGCGGCGATGCTCACCCTGGCGGCGTACGGGCGCCGCGTTCCGTTCCGCGCTCGCCGGAGACCGCCATGGCCCCCGCCCTCGATCCATCCCGCCCGCGTTGGATTCACTCGCCGCTGGGCCGCTGGACGATGCTTGGCGGCGCCGCCGCGGTCGCCTGGGCGGCGCAGGCGCAGCCGATCCCCTACACCAGCCTGAACGGCGGCGGCGTCCCCTCGCCGCTGTCGATCCCCTACGGCCAGCTGGGCGCGCCGACCACGACCTCCGGATCGCCGCTCGTGCAGGCGCTCGGCGCCGCCCGCCGGGGAGACGTGTCCACGGCGCAGTCGCTCGCCGCCACGCTGTCCGACCCCGTCGCGCGCAAGCTGGTGCTGTGGGCCGAGATCGACAGCGCGGGCAACAAGCTCTCCTTCGCAGAACTCGACGTCGCCCAGCGCGACCTCGCCGGCTGGCCCCGCGCCGCCCGACGGCGGGCCGCCGCCGAGCGCGCGATCGAGACGGCGGCCGTCCCGCCCGCCGAGGTGGTCGCCTGGTTCGCCGGCCGCGAGCCCGACACCGCCGAGGGCGCCATGGCGCTCGCCGCCGCCTGGCAGGCGCAGGGCCGGCTGGACGACGCGCAGCGGCTGATCCGCCACGTCTGGCGCGACAAGAGCTTCGAGGGCGACGTGCAGGCCCGGATGCTCGCCCGCTACGGCGCTTGGCTCACGCCGGACGACCATGCGCGGCGCGCCAGCGTGCTGCTGTACGGTCCGCAAGGGCCCGCCCTGCGCGCGCTCCTGCCGCTGCTGCCGGCGGACCAGGCGGCGCTCGCCCAGGCGCGGATGGCGCTGAGGGCGGACCGCTCCGACGCGCAGGACCTCGTCTCGGCCGTGCCGCCGGCGCTGCAGAACGACCCTGGGCTGACGTTCGACCGCGCCCGATACCTGCGCAAGCGCGGGCTGGACGTGATGGCGGTCGGCCTGCTCAAGGCCTCACCCTCCCCGCCGCCGACGCCGGAGGCGGCGGGCGCCGCGTGGGGCGAGCGGCGGGCGCTGATGCAGGCGGCGCTGAAGGCGGGCGACCCCGAGGCGGCCTACCAGGCGGCGGCCGCGAACGGACTGTCGGAGGGCACCGACTACACCGAGGCCGAGTTCTTCGCGGGCTGGATCGCGCTCACCAAGCTGAAGCAGCCCAAGCTAGCCGAGACCCACTTCGCCAACATCGAGCGGGTCGGCCAGACGCCGGTCACCCTCAGCCGCGCCTACTACTGGCTGGGCCGCGCCAAGGAGGCGCAGGGCGACCAGGCCGCCGCCCGCACGGAATACCGGCTGGGATCGGCGCACGTGACCGCCTTCTACGGCCAGCTCTCGGCGGAGCGGGCGGGGCTGACGCGGATCACCCTGCCCACCGAGCCGCAGCCCACCTCGGACGACCGGGTCGCCTTCAACGCCCGCGAGACGGTCAAGGCGGCGAAGCTCCTGGGCGACGCCGGGCAGCGGGAGCTGTTGCGCACCTTCGTGCTCGCCATCGACGACGACTTCGCCACCGCCGGGGAGTTCGCCCAGCTCGTCGACCTCGCCCGCGCCTACGGCGACCAGGACCTGGCCATGCGGGTGGCGCGGGCCGCGGGCATGAAGGGCCTGCCGCTGACCGAGCGCGGCTATCCGCTGCGCACCGCGCCCATCGGCGGCGACCTGCCGGAGCCCGCCTTCACTCTTGCCATCACCCGCCAGGAGAGCGGCTTCGACCCGGGCGTGCGTTCCGGCGCGGGGGCGCGGGGGATGATGCAGCTGATGCCCGCGACCGCCGCCATCGTGGCGCGCAAGGCCGGCGTCGCCTATTCGCCCTCGCAGCTCGACGACCCGGACTACAACATGCGGCTCGGCGCGGCCTACCTCGGCCAGATCGCCGGACAGTTCGGCGGGTCCTACGTGCTGGCGGCGGCGGGCTACAACGCCGGGCCCGGACGGGCGGCGCAATGGACCACCGACTGCGGCGACCCGCGCCAGTCGAGCCTCGACCCCGCCGACTTCCTGGAGTGCATCCCCTTCACCGAGACGCGCAACTACGTCATGCGGGTCATGGAGAACCTGGAGGTGTACCGGGCGCGACTGGCCGGCGGGTCGGCCCCGCTGACGCTCACCGCCGACCTGCACCGGGGCGGCTGGGCGCCGAGCCTGCCCGCCTCCACGGCCTCCACCGTCGCCGCCCTGCCCTCGGCGGACGGCGCGCTGACGTCGAACGCGACCGCCTCGCGCTGACCGGGGGCTTAAGGCCGTCTTGATCCGGTTCCGCTAGCAGGGACGGCGGAGGTCGCCCATGCCGCTCGCCCGCTCCACGCTCGCGCTCGCCGCCGCGCTCGCCTTCGCCGCGCCCGCCGGGGCGCAGAACGCCGGCCAGGTCGCGCGCGTGAAGGCCGGCGCCTCCTGCCCGGGCTGCAACCTCTTCCAGGCGCCGCTCGCGAACGCCTCGCTGCGCGGACGCGACTTCAGCCGCGCCCGCCTGCGCCAAGCCGACGTCTCCGCCGCCGTCCTGACCCGCGCGCGGCTGCGCGGCGCGGACCTGCGCGACCTCGACGCCTACGGCGCGGTGATGACGGGCGCGGACCTTTCGGGCGCCGACCTGACGAACGCCAGCCTGGTGGGCGCCTACCTGCAGGGAGCGGACCTCTCCGGCGCGCGGCTGGAGGGGACCAACCTGTCGGGCGCGGAGATGTCGCGCGCTCGCGGACTCACCCGCGCCCAGCTCGCGCGGGCGTGCGGCGACGCCTCGACCACCCTGCCCCGCGGGCTCGCCCTGGCGCCCTGCCGATAGGGGCGGACCCGCGCGCAATCGTCGCGCGTGACGGCGAATTCACGCGGGTTACGGTCATTTAAGTGGCGCTCGCCGCCCGCAACCCGCATCTCGGAAGGCGTTACGTCACCGGAGGCCGCCATGCCCCGCAAGCTCCTCGCCCTCTCGACCGTCGTGGTCGCGCTGGCCGCCGCCGCGCCCGTCGCGCACGCCGCCCTGGCCGACAAGGACGTGGCGCGCCGCGTCTCGATCGGCGGATCTTGTGTGAAGTGCGAGCTGGCGGGCCGTAAGCTCGTGGGCGCGAGCCTGATGAACGCCGACTTCACCCAGGCCGTGCTGACCGGCGCCGACCTGCGGGGCGCGCAGGCGATCGGCTCCATGTTCCGGGGCAGCGACTTCACCAAGGCGGACCTGCGCAGCGCCTCGGTGATGGGCTCGCGCTTCGACGGCGCGGCGTTCGCAGGCGCGCAGATGGCCGGGCTGGAGGGCCAGGGCGCGAGCTTCGGCGGGGCGAACCTGTCGGGCGCGCGGCTGAACTCGGCGTCGCTCACCGGAGCGAACTTCAGCGGCGCCCGGCTGGACGGCGCGGTCCTGGCCAACGCCGAGCTGCAGGGCGCCAACTTCGTCTCCGCCCAGGGACGCGGGGCGGACTTCTCCAACGCCTCGCTGACCGGCGCGCACTTCGCCAAGGGCCGGTTCGACCGCGCCCGCTTCGAGGGCGCCGAGCTTCAGGGCGTGCAGCTGGCGGCGGCGTTCGACGGCGCGAACTTCCGCCACGCCGAACTGACCGGGGCGCGTTTCGCCGGCGGCTCCTTCGCGGGCGCCGATTTCGACGACGCCGAGCTGACCGGCGCGGACCTGCGGGGCGCCGACCTCTCCGGCGCGCGAGGGCTGACGCAGGACCAGGTGGACGAGGCCTGCGCCGACGGCGCCACCCGCCTGCCCGGCCGCCTGCACGCCGACGGCTGCACCGGCCCCGCGCGCATCGCCCAGAACCTGCGCATCAACGTGGACGGCACGATCAACGGCCACGCGGTGCATATCCACGTGAACCCGCCGGCGCCCCCCGCCCCGCCCACGCCCCCCGCCTGGCCGAAGCGCTGAGCGCCTAGGCCTTGATCGGCGGGACCACGCGGATGTGCAGCTCCTTGAGCTGACGGTCGCTGACCTCCGACGGCGCCTGCATCAGAAGGTCCTGCGCCTGCTGGTTCAGCGGGAAGGCGATGACCTCGCGGATGTTCGAGGTGCCGGCCAGCAGCATGACGATCCGGTCGATCCCGGGCGCGATGCCTCCGTGCGGCGGCGCGCCGAAGCGGAAGGCGTTCAGCATGCCGCCGAACTTCTCCTCCACCACCTCCGGCCCGTAGCCGGCGATCTCGAACGCCTTGAGCATGATGTCGGGGCGGTGGTTCCGGATCGCGCCGCTGGACAGCTCCACCCCGTTGCAGACGATGTCGTACTGGTAGGCGAGGATGGTCAGCGGGTCCTGCGTCTCCAGCGCCTCCATCTCGCCCTGCGGCATGGAGAAGGGGTTGTGGGAGAAGTCGACCTTCTTCTCCTCCTCGTTCCACTCGAACATCGGGAAGTCGACGATCCAGCACAGCCGGAACTCGCCCTCCTGCACGAGCCCGAGGTCAGTCCCCAACTTGGTTCTTAGCTGGCCTGCAAGCTTAGCCGCATCAGATGAACTCTTGTGGGCAAGAAAGAATATTACGTCGCCTTCGTCTGCACCGGTAAGCTCGATAATTTTCTCAATGTCACTCAGCACAAGGAACTTGAGCAGTGGACCGCCCAGCTCGGGCGGAGACCCTTCCGCAACCGAGATAATATCCGTGTCACCGCGCTCGAATGCTGCCTTGACTTCATCCAAGGTGACGTCGTTAGACATGAGAGCGCGGTTCAGACGCTTAATTTGGAGGTTGGCTAGGCCACCTACGCCAAGCTCCGCCTTTGCCCAGTCTTCTATTCTCGTGAAGAACGATCGAGGCCTGCCGACCAGATCAGGCACACGGATCACCTTCACCACTCCCCCGGCATCAACACCGTCGGTCAAGAAAGATTTGATGGGAGCTTGACGGATAATCTCAGAAATATCGTGGATGAGCAGAGGGTTGCGCAGGTCGGGCTTGTCGGTGCCGTACTTGGCGATCGACTCCCTGAACGGGATGCGGGGGAAGGCGCCCGCGGGCACGCTGCGCGTGAAGCCGTTGACGTTGGCGAACTCCTCGAACACGCCGCGCATGACGGGCTCGATCGTCGAGAACACGTCCTCCTGCGTGACGAAGCTCATCTCCAGGTCGAGCTGGTAGAACTCGCCGGGCGAGCGGTCGGCCCGGGCGTCCTCGTCGCGGAAGCAGGGGGCGATCTGGAAGTAGCGGTCGAAGCCCGACACCATCAGCAGCTGCTTGAACTGCTGCGGCGCCTGGGGGAGCGCGTAGAACTGGCCGGGGTGCATCCGGCTCGGCACCAGGAAGTCGCGCGCGCCCTCAGGTGATGAGGCGGTCAGGATCGGCGTCTGGAACTCGGTGAAGCCCGCGGCCACCATGCGGTTGCGGATCGAGGCGATCACCCGCGACCGCAGCAGGATGTTGGCGTGCAGCGTCTCGCGCCTGAGATCCAGGTAGCGGTGCTTCAGCCGGAGCTCCTCCGGATAGTCCGGCTCGCCGAACACCGGCACCGGCAGCTCGGCGGCCTCGCTCAGCACGTCGAGCGCGGTGACGCGGATCTCGACCTCGCCGGTGGGCAGCTCCCTGTTGATCGTCTCGGGGCTGCGCGCGACCACCTCGCCCTCCACGCGCACCACGCTCTCGGCCCGCACGCGCTCGGCTGAGGCGAAGCCCGGCGTATCCGGGTGCAGCACGAGCTGTGTCAGGCCGTAGTTGTCGCGCAGGTCGACGAACATCAGCCCGCCGTGGTCGCGCTTCCTGTGCACCCAACCGGAGAGCTTGACGGACTGGCCCGCATCGCTGGCGCGCAGGGCGCCGCAGGTGTGGGTGCGATAGGCGTGCATGGGGATCAGGTCTCGGGCGGCGCGGCGCTTGAAGGAAGGTGCGGGTTGAAGGCTGGCGCGGGCGGGGTGTCAAGTTGAGCGCGCGCGTCGGGGCTGCTAGCGGCTGGCGCGTGTCCCCTCCCCGCCTCAGCCCCGCGCCGACCGTCCTGCGCACCACCGGCTGGCCCGACTACGCCCTGCTCGACTCCGGCGAGGGGCTGAAGCTGGAGCGCTACGGCCGGTTCAGCGTGGTGCGGCCGGAGCCCCAATGCCTCTGGCCCAAGCGCATGCCGCCGGAGCAGTGGGCCGCCGCCGACGCCACGTTCGACCCCGCCGCGCAGACCGAGGACGAGGACGCCGGCCGCTGGCGGTTCAGGCGCGCGCCGCCTGACCATTTCGAACTCGGCTGGGACGCGGCGCGGTTCAACGCGCGCTTCACCGGCTTCCGGCACCTGGCCTTCTTCCCCGAGCAGGCGGCGAACTGGGCCTGGATCGACGCGGCCGTGCGGAAGATGCAGGCGCCCGACGGCGGACGACCGCGGGTGCTGAACCTCTTCGGCTACACCGGCGTCGCCAGCCTGGTGGCGGGCGCGGCGGGGGCGGCGGTGACGCACGTGGACGCGTCGAAGAAGTCGGTGAACTGGGCGCGGGAGAACGCGGAGCTGTCCAGGCTCCAGCACCACCCCA